>JABCZU010000004.1 GCA_013289515.1 Candidatus Babelota bacterium
AACCGCAGGTTAAAAAAATAATAATGCGTCGCATCATGTCATACAAACGTTATTTTATGCTCGGCTTTGCTCTCTGCCTGTATGCTGCAGCCTCCAGCAACCTTCTTGGCGCCATACAAGAACCTACCGTTATCCAGCTCCTTGAGGCTGAGGTACGTGAGCAAATTCCAATGCCGATCTTGCAAGAGTTTGTTCTTGATAAATTGCAAGGCTACAAAGATTCTGCATTGCTGGCTTATCCTGAAAAAGTGCGCCAAGAGCTTGAAAGAATGCATAAGCGTCTTGAGGCCATTCGTGTCAAGACCAGCAGAAATCCAGAAGATGGAACGTCTATTGTCTTGAATGAAGTTGAAGGGTTGCTGCGAGATTACAATTGGCAAGACCAGCCAATCTATCCTCGTATGCCATCAGGAGCAACGTATCCTGCCGCATTACTGAGTGCCGTTACAGACAAGGTTGCGGACAAGAATGTTTTAGCTGCAATGTCAGGAGAGCCGCTACCGGCCAATGCTGATCCTGGCCTAACACAAAATATACAGGATTTGCGTAATGCTATAGAAAGTCTGCGTAACGATCCTGTTATACAGGCAGCGGGCATGGATGCAATGGTCCTGGAAAGTACGCAGAAAGGTGTTGATCTTGTTAATGCCGCTGCTAAGCATCCCGCGCTTAAGTATGCCCAGGCTGCACGTGCATATGTTGCTGTTTTTAAGCATATATACAATCAAAAAGATGATACCGGTGTAGTTGACCCTGCACAAGCCGCGTTACCTGCTGCTCCAACAACCATGTTGGATGTTGTTAACAAGATGCGATGGCTAGATAATCTTGCTAAGCTTTTGGCTGCGGCAGAAGAATCAACAGATGTGGCAACTATTTTACTTGACGAGCAGGTTGACCAGATGGCAATAGTTCCTAGCTCCATGCGTGCCACGCTCAGAGAACTTATTGCCAAAATTGGAAAGTTGATTGAGGATCAAGACTTAGAAAAATTTACGCTTGGCGATACAGAGCCTGGATTGATTGATAAACTTAAAAACTATCCGCTTATTGAACCAATCAAAGGTACCGTTATAAAAAACGAGTTGTCGCTTAGCGTTGGGATGACGGGGCAAGACCTTGCCTATGCACTTGTCTTCTTCCTCAATCTGCACATTGCGCATAAAACACGCGATAGATTTGATCGATACTATATAAAAAGTATCTCTTCTAATGTAGCAACCAAAAAGAAAAAGTTGATAGATGTTCTTACGCGGTACCAAGGCTTGCTTGATGCAACGCAGGAGAGTCCGCTTTTACACCGTACGTTTGAATATAAAATGACACAAGAGGTTGCCGATATTTTTTCAGTTAAAAATCAGATCAATGCGATCACCGCTTCCGATTTGGTATTTTATTTTGCCTTTCTTAGTATCGCCGAATATGCAAAGCAGGTTGTGGGGCAGACCAATAGAACAGAAAAATATCTGCGGCCGGTGCTGCGCTATCTTTCTCAGCGAGCGGCGCTTGCAGTTCAAGATCAAAAGAATGAATACGCAGGTCTTGCTGCGATGCTTGACCAGGAGCCTGAGCATGAGCGAGAGCCGTTCCACCTTACTGTATCGCCACTTTCATTGTTGTTGGACGGGGCAGAAATATATCAATATGGTTTACCACTTAAGATGGCTGGTATTGCTCTTATGAATGGCGTTGGCTCATCTGCGCTTTCTTTGACAGCTAGTTATGCGAAAAATGCATATGACAATAAGGATCATCCCTATGCCTGTTACTATGCTCGCTTTTTGAGTTTGGCTAAGACGGTAAATGAACATCAATTATTTACCATGTGTATGTATATCTATCTGTGGAAGCGTTGCATACATGATGTGCATGATTTGTATAAAGTTAAATTCGCGCAATTTTTGTATCAGCACAAAGGTCGCATGCAGGAGCTTATGACCTTTCTTGCATCGGCCGATGCGTTGCACGATGAGGAATTGATTACAGCATCAGAATTGGCATGGGTAGATTTTTTAAAAGAGGGTCACCAGGTGCCATTTAAAGAATGGTTTAACTCAAGAAGATCAACAATGTTTAGGGTTAGTGCCAAAATAAATGCCTGGTTAATGTTACCGGCGTTTATTGAAATTGGCAGAGGTATATACTCACTGGTTCGCCCGTAATAGCACGAAGGAATATGCATGATGAATACAAGAAAAATAAGCATTATTGTCTGTTTGGCTACCACCGTTATTAGCCAGCCGGTATTTGGCATGTGGACGTTGGAATCTTTTGCCGATGGGCTGAAAAGAGCAGCTAACGCAGTGCCATGGAGAGACATTGGTGATGGCCTTGGAGATGCCGCAAGAGGTGTTGGCAGAGGTGTTGAGGCTGCAGCCAAGGGTGTTCAACATGTAATAAATGCTCCTGCTGAGAAGGCGAGAAAGGAGAAGGAGGCGATTCAGGCTAAAAAAACTTTTTATGAATCCAAGATTGTAGCCGCTGATAATATGATTGCGCTTGGTAGAGACCAGTGGCTTCACAATAATCGTTTCAATGAAGACTATTACCATGGATTTACCATTTATGATGAATACGAAGAAAAATATGATCGTAGACGACCAGCACCAGCTGAATTTAAAGTACGCGCTACTATAAAGCTTACAACCATAGAGAAAGAACTTGCTGATGCAACGGCAAAGGCAGAAAAATATGCCAATCAGGGTAATGAAATGCTTGCCAAAGCAACAGGCAGTATTACCGATGCTATGACTGATAGGTTGAGATACGAGGTTGTTGATAAACAGAAGATGAAGGATGAGGTAGCTGCAAAGGGAGCAATTGATATTGAAAAAAATCGAGCAACACATGAAGCCACATTGCGATTTGTGCAAGATCCAAAAAACATTGCCAAAGTCGTAGCCGCTATTTTGACTGTGGTGGGCGGTTATTATGGCCTCAAGTTATTTTTTAAGCACTTAGAAAACACGATGAACAAGCCTAGCTTAGTACGTGATTCATCGCGCAAAGATCTACGCGAGGCGCTTAAAAATGCATTGTCATCAATTTTTTATGATGAAGAGGAGGCTGCTTCATTAAGCGGTATCGTGCTGTCACCTGAGATCGAGCTTAAGGCCACATTGCTTGCTGAAGATGCGCGGCATAACCGTGAGGCCGGGTTGCCCTACCAGAATGCGCTCTTCTATGGTCCGCCAGGTACTGGTAAAACGGAATTTGCGCAGCTGCTAGCGCGTTACTCTGATATGGATTACGCAATCTTGTCCGGTGCCGATTTTAGCCAGTTCAAAGATGGCGAGGGCATTGTGGAGATGCACAAGCTCTTTGACTGGGCAAACAGGAGCAAGAACGGTTTGGTGATCTTTATTGACGAAGCCGATGCCTGCTTTAGAGATCGCGGAACGCTGGATAAGGACGGGGTTAATCTAGTCAACGCCTTCTTGTCGCATACCGGTTCAAGCTCTGATAAGTATATGATCATCTTAGCAACCAACTATCCTGATGAGCTTGACGCTGCGGTGCGCAGCCGTATCCATAAGAAGGTACCATTTGAGCTGCCATCATGTGAAGATCGCCTTAAGATCATGCAGCAAAAGTTTGAGAAATATATTCTCCATGATGTGCGTGAGTACGAAAAAGATGGTGAAACGATTGAGGCTACGCTTGTGGTGGATGAAGAGGTGTCGCCGGCCTACCTGCAAGACCTTGCAACAAAGATGAATGGCTTCTCTGGTCGCGATATTGATCAAGTTGTACAAGAGGTCAGGATCCGCGCATATCGCTCCGGCCAGAATAGGGTTACCAAAGAGCTTGTTGAGTACGTTGTTGCTGACAAGATCAAAACGATTGAAGCTGATCGCAAGACCACTGAGGAGCAACGCAGGCGTCGTGCAAAGAAGGCCGGGATTGACGATGTCCCGGTAGCGCCGGTTGCGGCTGAGGTTGCCACGGCAGCGGCGTAATTTAAATATAATAGGGCTCTTTTTCGGGGGCCCTGTTATGCCTTTTATACCAAAGTATGATTTTTTGCAAAAAGTGCTTGAAGTGGTCCAGGAAAAAGTGTATAGTATGTCCACGTTTGTTGCGTAAGGCGGACAAATAGCATAGAAAAATTTAGATCTTTGACATATAAGTAAGTGCCTAATTTTAGTTGATCATCAAGATTAAAGATCTGCTGTAATAAGCGAGATTTAAACTGTAATGAGAGATTTGTAGATAATTGAAAAGGGCATTTGGTGGATGCCACTGGCATTAGGAGTCGATGAAGGAAGTGGGAGACTGCTGTAAGCTTCGGGGAGCTGTCAACCTAGCGTTGATCCGAAGATATCCGAATGGGGAAACCCGTCTAGGCAAACCCTGGACATCTTTATCTGAATATATAGGGTAAAGAAGGCAACCGCGTGAACTGAAACATCTAAGTAACGCGAGGAAAAGAAAACGAACGTGATTCCCTGAGTAGTGGTGAGCGAAACGGGAACAGCCAAAAACTCGTGCTGTGTAAGCAACCATGCGTTGCAGTACGAGGGAAGCGGGGATAATCGGTGTATAAGTGGTTTTATACGATTTCGCAGGTCTTTAAAGAGAACGGCTCTGGAACGAGCGACCGAAGAAAGTGAAAGTCTTGTATCTGAATAAAGACAAGAGCGGAATAGATTGTTACCCAAGTACCATGAAGCACGTGAGATTTTGTGGGAATCAGCCCAGACCATTGGGTAAGGCTAAATACTCCCTAATGACCGATAGTGAACAAGTACCGCGAGGGAAAGGTGAAAAGAACCCCGGGAGGGGAGTGAAATAGAATCTGAAACCAAATGTCTACAATCGGAGGAAGCGCGATATACGTATGCGCGACCTCGTACCTTTTGCATAATGAGCCAACGAGTTGCACCTACGTTGCAAGGTTAAGCTTAGAAAGAGCGGAGCCGTAGCGAAAGCGAGTCTGAATAGGGCGACTAGTAGCGTGGGGCAGACCCGAAACCTAGTGATCTACCCATGTGCAAGGTGAAGTCTGAGTAAAATCAGATGGAGGCCTGAACTCGTGAAGGTTGAAAACTTCTGAGATGACGTGTGGGTAGGGGTGAAAGGCCAATCAAACTAGGAGATAGCTGGTTCTCTTCGAAATATATTTATGTATAGCCTCATGGAATTAACGATGGCGGTAAAGCACAGTTTAAGCTAGGGGGCGCAAGCTTACCAAACTTTTGCTAACTCTGAATGTTATCGTTTTAGAACGTGGGAGTCGGACTGTGGGGGCTAAGCTCCATAGTCGAGAGGGAAAGAACCCAGATCATCAGCTAAGGTCCCAAAGTGTTCGTTAAGTGGGAAAAGAGGTAAAAATACACAGACAACCAGGAGGTTGGCTTAGAAGCAGCCATCCTTTAAAGAAAGCGTAATAGCTCACTGGTCGAGTGTCTTTGCGCTGAAGAATGAACGGGGCTCAAACGAACCACCGAAGCTATGGATTTCATACGTAAGTATGGAGTGGTAGAAGAGCGTTCTCCGATGGCAAGCCAGACCGTGAGGACTGGTGAAGGGTCGGAGAAGTGAGTATGTTGGTATAAGTAACGAAAAAACAGGTGAAATTCCTGTTCGCCGTAAGCCCAAGGATTCCGAGAGAAAGGTTCATCCGCTCAGGGTTAGTCGATACCTAAGCCGAGGCCAATTGGAGTAGGCGATGGAAAGCAGGTTAAATATTCCTGCACCACTTTTAGCGTTTGAGTGAAGGGGTGACGCAGAAAGCTATGTGCACACGGTGTTTGGATGCCGTGCTAAGCAGGTAGGTAGGCTTGGTAGGAAAATCCGCTAAGCTAGTACTGAGACGTGACGGGCATATCAATCGCTAAAGAGAGATATGTTGTGCAGATGCTCCGCTGACCAGAAAAACCTCTAGCGAGCAAAAAAGTGATCGTACCGGAAACCGACACAGGTGGGCGAGTAGAGTATACTAAGGCGTTGAGATAACTCTCATTCAGGAACTCGGCAAAATAGCCCCGTAACTTCGGGAGAAGGGGTGCCATCGTCGTGAGTCTGTCGAGCATAGACAAAGCGATTGATGGTTACAACAAAGAGGCTCAGGCGACTGTTTAACAAAAACACAGGGCCATGCGAACTCGTAAGAGGAAGTATATGGTCTGACGCCTGCCCAGTGCCGGAAGGTTAACAGGAGATGTCAGTCCGCAAGGATGAAGCATTGAATCGAAGCCCCGGTAAACGGCGGCCGTAACTATAACGGTCCTAAGGTAGCGAAGTCCCTTGTCGGGTAAGTTCCGACCCGCATGAATGGCGTAACGACTTGAGCGCTGTCTTGATGAGAGACTCAGTGAAATTGTAGTGCTTGTGAAAATGCAAGCTACCCGCAGAAGGACGGAAAGACCCTGTGCACCTTTACTGCAACTTGACATTGATTTTTGGATTACCATGTGTAGGATAGGCGGGAGGCTATGAAGTCTTGGCGCCAGCCAAGATGGAGCTGCCGGTGAAATACCGCCCTTGTTGGTTTGAAAATCTAACGCTGATCCGTAAACCGGAAAGCGGACCGTGTCTGGTGGGCAGTTTGACTGGGGTGGTCGCCTCCCAAACAGTAACGGAGGCGTTCAAAGGTCCCCTCATGGCGAATAGAAATCGTCATAAAGAGCGCAAAAGCAAAAGGGGGCTTGACTGCAAGACAGACAAGTCGAGCAGGTGCGAAAGCAGGATTTAGTGATCCAGTGGTTCCGAATGGAAGGGCCATTGCTAAACGGATAAAAGGTACGCCGGGGATAACAGGCTAATCTCCTCCAAGAGTCCATATCGACGAGGAGGTTTGGCACCTCGATGTCGGCTCATCACATCCTGGGGCTGGAGAAGGTCCCAAGGGTTTGGCTGTTCGCCAATTAAAGTGGTACGCGAGCTGGGTTCAGAACGTCGTAAGACAGTTCGGTCCTTATCCTCTGTGGGCGTTAGGTATTTGAAGAGATCTGTTCCTAGTACGAGAGGACCGGAATGGACAAACCGCTCGTGTTCCAGTTGTTCACCAAGAGCAAAGCTGGGTAGCGAGGTTTGGAAGGGATAACCGCTGAAAGCATCTAAGTGGGAAGCCTACTCTAAGATAAGATACCTCTATCGTAAGATAATAAGACTCCTTGAAGACTACAAGGTTGATAGGCTGGGTGTGTAAGCACTGCAAGGTGTTCAGCTAACCAGTACTAATAAGTCGAATGTTTTATCTACGTCCTATTAAACAAAATAGATAAGCATAAAGCGCTCGTCCTGAAAGGGAAGTGAGCGCATATAAAACTGAGGATCCTCATTACACAATTGATGAGAGACTAAAAGAAAAAGCATTTACTGAAAAATTCTGTTGGCTAGGGTAATAGCTAGCCAACAGAATTTAATCAACAGATGTGCATGAAATAGTTGTAAAAAAACACGAATCGTGTAGTATAGCTAGACACATTGCATCTGCAAAGATTATGAAATTATTAGAGAAAATTAAAAAGGCGCTCGCTAGAAAGCCGTTCGCCCCGATGCCCTTCGACTCGCCTGAGCTCGCTCAGGGTGAGCGGATAATATCTCGCTCGTCCCGAGCTTGTCGAGGGAAGGCCTTCAGCCCCGTAGGGGACCGAATGGAGGGGTGCGGAGGATATGAGCGCATCAGCAAAAAAGTTATGACGCCTAGCGTCGTTGAAAATTTCTGGTGGCAATAGTTGTGGGGAAACACCTGTTCCCATTCCGAATACAGAAGTAAAGTCCACAACGCCGACAATACTTGGCTGGAGACGGCCTGGAAATATAGGTACTGCCAGATTAAAAAATAGCTCTCGAGAAATCGGGAGCTATTTTTTTTGAGGACATTTTCCACAAGCATGAGTCAAGAGTTTGAACTGCTTAAGCGCACATGAACAACGCTTACACAAACTTTAATGGATAGGCGTCTAAGTGTTTCAGTGTTGCCACATCAACATCAACATCTAGTGACGGCCAGTGAAGATGGTGGCCATGAAAACATTCTATATCATAAATCTGGGCAATGGTTGCTTTTAAGAACCATGGAAATTCGGTGAATGGCAAGAAGAACTCTTGGTCATTTAGCCAAACCCAAACACCTTCTTTAGAGATGTTTTGTATTTCAGCTTTATTTGAAATGCGTTTTCCAGGCTTGTTCAATTTTTTTAGCATTTTTTTCAACCACCTTTGTAAGTTCTCGCAGTTGCCGTTCTGTTAAGCCGCTATAATCAGCTAACGCAACCACTGGTTCAATCCAAAATTTTGCTTCTCCATCTGGCGACAGAATGTGTATGTGCATTCTTGCCTCTTCCCGTGAGAAGAAAAAGAATCTGTAGCTTTTGTATCTAAATACGGTTGGACTCATAAAAAGACATCCAGTTTTTGTTAAACCTAACGTACTCTTTTATTGATAACTCAAGTAAATATGGTAACATAACTGCCAGATTAAAAAAAGCTTCTGAGAAATCTAGAGTTTTTTATGAGGACATTTTATCAAAAAAATTATATGATCTTGCGTAGGCTTGTAGAAATATAAAGAAAGATAAGGAGTTTCTGTGTTTAACACCTATTTCATGCGTACTATTGTTGCGTTTGTGTTTGGCAACCTACTGCTGGTGCTGCCGCCTGCTCTTCCAATGAATGGTATGGCAGACGAGCGAGATTGTGCCGTTGACGATAGTGATAGTGAGGACAACAATATTGTGGATAGTGGTTCGGATAGTGATAATGAGAATGAGTATGAATGTTCTCTTTGTAACCAGGATAAGGATGAAACATTGGTTTTCATAGAGCCGTGTAAGCATCGCTTTCATGTGAATTGTATTGTGCGATGGAGGATCAATAATGATTCCTGTCCTGAATGCCAAGAGCCCATTCGCGTTCAGCTTGATAATGCCATGGTTGAGTCGAGTACATTTTCGCGGTTGATGGCGGCTGTGCGTAAAAGAGTACCGCGCCTTGTTGGGGCAATTTTGTTTTACTTGATGTACCATGAAGCATGCATAACATATATGAGTGCCCCTTATCATGGCCAGAATCTACTTTGCCTCCCTGCCCTATTGGTTGAGACATTTGTTCAAAGCCCTACACAATTCTTTCGGATACTTGGGAGCTATCCCTCTGAGCAAATTATGTCCGAGCAAATGATGGTGGATATAATGAACCCCAATTGCCAATAGGCGGATAGCAATGGAAAGAGCTATTAAAATATACGAATGCGAGCAATTTTTAAAAAAAGCTAATGAGAAAGATGCCATCTTGCGAAAAGATCCAGTAGCGTGGGCAGAAATTGAAAAAGAACGGGCAGAATGGGATGTGACTCTTATGGATGGGCTGGACGATGATGAATATTAAAAATTTAACGTGAGGTTTTTATGAATGATCTTGAACTTGATGTAGAAACTAAAGAAAAAATCATTCGACTACTTTTAGCGTTATTTCCAAACATCAAAAAAATTTATCTGTTTGGATCTCGGGCTCGTGGAACAAATCATGATCGATCAGATATAGATATAGCTCTTGATTGCGGTCCCAGCGACAGCCGCCTACGTCTTGGTGAAGTGAAGGATGTTCTTAATCATACTAATATTTTGTATAAAATTGATGTAGTTGACTTCAATGCAGTACCTCCTCGGCTAAAAGAGTCAATTCTAAAGGAAGGGGTTATATGGTACCAAACAAAGACCGAATAGAAGATTTAGAGCTAGTACTTGCCCGTCTTGAAGAGGTGATTATTGAATTTGATAAAAATGAAAATCCCTCTATTCATGGAATAATGCGAGATTCTTTAATCAAGCGCTTTGAAATGAGTATTGATGTTTTTTGGAAAAGCGTTAAGGATTTTCTTGCTGATCATCATGGTCTTGTGGTTAACGGTCCAAAAAATGTTTTTAAAGAAGCGTTTGCGCAACAGTTTTTTGATAAGAAGAATGCTACTTTGGCAGAGGATATGGTAGACGATCGCAATGAGACAACACATCGTTATGATCGTGTAATGGCTGAAGAGATTGCTCAGCGTGTTCATTTGTATCATGCACTTATGAGTCAAGGGCTTAAACAGCTCAAAAAAGTATAAAAAAATGCCAGACAGATAGATGATGTCCCCGCCAGAACAGCGAGGACATCATAGCCAACCTTCTACCAACACTTCATACATAAAAAAACCACAAGCGTTGTTAAAACGGGGATGCGTACATGCGTAAAGCCAAAGAGCTTGTGTGCAAGGTTCACCAGTGCAAGGACAATCAGCCCCGGATAACAGACTACGATAATTGGCTCAATAAACGCCATTAAACCGCTAAAGCCAAGATTGGTCATAAAGCACGTTGTGGCAACTGTCATAGCCAGTGATGTGGTGTAAGAGAGGCGCCCGCCAACAATCTCTTGGTGCAGATATTCGGCAAAAACGGTGGTTAATGCCATGGCTGTCGTTAGACAGGTTAACGCAATAGTAACATTGGCAAGCACGCCGCCCAGAGGTCCTAAAATTAAGCTTGCAAGTGCGGTGAGGAGCTGTGCCTTATCAACACCTTGGATTACCGGTGCGTACAGTGCGGCCAAAAGGCAAAAGCCAGTGTACACCAGACCCAATAACGATGTGCCGATAATGCCTGCCTTCACACTCATGATGGCAATTTCTTTACTACTTTGTTGATCGCTCGTGCGCAATGCGCGGCAAATGAGACCGGCAAAGAAGATGGCGCCTAAAAGGTCCATCGTGCCGTACCCTTCAAAGGCACCTTTACTAAAGGCATCCAATCCAGAGCCTGATGATGGTGTGATGGTATTTGCATACATCAAGCCTATGCCTATGATAGCACATAACAAACACAATTTAATTGGTCCTAAATAGCGTCCCATCAGATTTACAATCGTGTTTTTACGTATTGTTAAGGCTGCAATAAGCAATCCAATGGCCAGGCTAAATGGTAAAAGCCCAACAGAGGGCATATACCATTGTGCTGCTGCATATGACAGGGTGACGCAGCGTGGAATACAGCCAAAGGGGCCAATCAGCACCATGCAGACAAGCGCAATTATCCTTGCCGGTACCTGACCTAAAGTGCCTAACAGTTTTTTATAGTCACCGTCACACAGGGCGGTAGCAACAATGCCCAGGAGTGGTACTATGACGGCAGTTAGGCAGAAGCCAAGGAGGGCGTAGCCAACCATGCCGCCAACATCACGTCCTAATGCTAGGGGGAAAATAACATTGCCAGCACCAAACAGCATGGTGAATATAGCAAGGCCAGCAGAGATGATCTTTGTATTGTTCATGATGTATCCTTCAATACATGCGTAATGATTGGTATGTGTGTATGCAAAAGCTATTAATGCTTTTTATAAACAGCATGCGACAATCAACCACACCTTGTGGTGCTATGATTACAAAAATAAAAAAAATATTTATTGGGATGGTTATGCGTGTGCGGAGCGAGCCGCCACAATAGTTCGCGTACACCACGTAATGGTATGATGTCGCATAAAAGAGAGGAGATAAAGAGAGCGAAGGAGATAGGTGGCGATAATAGAAACGGCTGTTGTCACGATACGTGCGCTAACAGCGTTTATGGTGGTATTTTTTGTTGCCTCAGGGGACGGGCTTGTTCCTTGAGGCGTTGTTTCGCTTAAAGCCTTGTGATCATGTATCATCAACATGATAGCTCCTTATGTGGTATAAATGCTCGGGCATTCCCTATAAAAATATTATCTCACTGTGTATCAAGCTACTCGAAGTGGGATGAAAATGCAAGATCCTATTAATCAAAGATCGCGTGTTGCTCAATTGGATCAACCAGTGACAGTTTCTTTTTTAGATAGGCCATTTTTCTGGGGGCAACAACACGGCCGCGTGGCGTTTTTTGCAAAAGTCCCATGCGTAGCAAGAATGGTTCGACCACATCTTCAAGCGTTTCGCGGTCTTCGCCGGTCAGCGCTGCTAACGTTTCTATGCCCACCGGTCCGCCATTAAAGTCTTTGATGATGTGCATTAAAAGGTCTCTATCAAGTTTATTAAGACCATCTTCATCGATGCCTAAAAAGGTGAGTGCGGCATTGACTACCGGTACATCAATTTCTGTATAGTTGTGCACTTGGGCATAGTCGCGTACACGGCGCAAGATACGCTTTACAATACGAGGCGTACCGCGAGCGCGCGCACCGATGCATACTGCCGCTTGAGGGGCAATTGGCATGCCTAGAAATTGGGCATTTTGATCAACAATCTGAGCAAGCTCATCCGAGTCATAAAAATCGAGGCGTTCAATGATACCAAAGCGTGTTTGTAGCGGCGCTGAGATCAGCGATGTTTTGGTTGTGGCGCCAATCATGGTGAAGGGGTTGAGTGGCAGACGGATTGATTTTGCCCCAGCCCCCTGGCCGATAATAACGTCAACACAGAATTGCTCCATGGCGCTATACAAAATCTCTTCTACATTTTTTGGTAGGCGGTGGATTTCATCGATAAAAAGGATCTCTGATGGGCCCACGCTTGAAAGTATGGCAACCAGGTCACCGCTGCGCTCCAAAATAGGGGCGCTGGTGATTTTAATACTGACGCCAAGCTCTTTGGCCATAACGCGTGCTAACGTGGTTTTACCAAGGCCTGGAGGCCCAAAAAGGAGGAGGTGGTCTAGGGGTTCGTTACGCATTTTTGCTGCCTGAACGTAAACCTTAAGTTTTTCTTTGATGACGCGTTGTCCAAGATAGTCGTCAAAGCTGTTTGGCTGAAAGCTAAATGATTTGTCTTCAGCACTTTCCTGCAGGTGGAGTAAATCGACTGGGTCAGAGACGTTCATCATATGGCCTACGCCTTATTTTGAGGGACTAATTATAAGGTAAATGATTACTAAGCATAGCATACATTGTACCGAATCGACAGTAACAAGATTTCTAGTGTAATATTTTGCAATAAAGACTTCAAATCCTTAAGATTTCTGGTAAGCTCTTGGTTCATGAAATCATTGTAACGTGGGTTGCTAGCTCAATTGGTAGAGCGACAGACTCTTAATCTGCAGGTTCAGGGTTCGAGTCCCTGGCGACCCACCATACTTCGCTCCTGCGGAGCTTCCTACTACGCTAAAGCTACGTAGGACACGTCGTATGGCACGGTTTACTCTTCGTAGCTAGTTTACTAGCGGAGTAGAGCCAGTAAAAAAAATCTTGCTCCTCTCTGAAATCCTTTGTACAGTGAATCAATAAAAAGTTTTGCAAGAGTGGCGAAATTGGTAGACGCACTAGCCTTAGGAGCTAGCCCTCGAAAGAGGATGGGGGTTCGAGTCCCCCCTCTTGCATAGTATCACTAACAAAGGAGAGTTGGATGTCAGATACTAATATTATCAGTGCCGGAATTGAGGCGCATACTCAGCAAGATTGTGAATTGCCCCCTTCTCTAGCGGTCGCACCGACACCGCATCAGCATGAGCTGCTCAAGTTTCATTCAGCGCCACTATCTTCCCATCTACTAAAAATTACCGTAGAAGTGAGTCCAACGGTACAGCAGACGCTGCGTGAGCAATCATTAGAGCTGTTTAGGGCTAATAGTCTTGATGGTTTTGATAGAAATTTGTTGCCGATCACTTATATACACGAGTTGTATGGTGGCGAGATCAAAAACAAAATTAAATATTATGTCCTCCACCACTTAGTTATTGATTTTATCATGCAAGAAGTGATGGCGCGTAAAATCAACCTTGCCAACTACCCCAGGCTGGCCACTATTGATATGCGGCCGGATGATAGCATTGTCTATCATTTTGATGTTTCCGTCGCTGATCCGATAGAACTTAAAGAATGGAAGCATTTTTCGTTTAAATCTCCCAAGCGAAAAAAATATAAGGATCTGGACAAACAGGTTGTTTCCTTTATGGAAAATCGAGGCAATCATGCAAAAAAACAACAGCTAAATATTGTCGAACCCAATGATTGGGTCCTCTTTGATGCTACGATGGTAACATCTGGGCGCAAACCGGTGCTGCCAGAACTTCCAAGTTCATTTTGGATTTATACCGGACAACAGCATGTAACGGGGCATTTTGTCTCTGAGCTTTTTAATAAGTCTGCGGAAAACTCATTTACCACCAACTCTTTTGGATTGCGCAACCAGGACTCTCGTATTGAAAATAGACAGTATAATTTTATGGTTACCATTAGGGCCATTGTTAAGGGTTCCCATTTCTCAGTAGACACCTTTAAAGGGACCTTTAAATTAAAGAATAAAGTAGAAATTCATAATAAATTAATGGAAATATTTTCTTATAGAAACGATATTTCGCAGCGCCGGGCGATTATTGAAGAGATGTTTCACCTGCTCCTCTCCAAGCATCGATTTGAAGTGCCTAAGCACTTGGTGCTCAGACGCCAGGAGGACATTGTGCAATCACTGGTCGCTCAACCTGATTATCATGTGTATAAGTCGCACGACAATTTTTCTGAATACATAGAAATGCTTGCAGAAAAGCAGCTTAAGGAAGAGGTCTTGGTTGACCAAATCGCGTATAACGAGGGCATGAAGGTTGAATTTAGGGATGCGTACCAATATCTGCACCTTTTTTCTAATAAAAAGTTAAGCGAGTTTATCTATTTTAGGCCAACAACAGAATCAATGCATGATTTAGAGAACCCTATCAATGTCTCTACCTTGGCACAGGCTGTTTGGCGAGAAAAGACCCTGAATTTTATTATTCATACCCTGACCAAATAGCATGAAATTCCAACCTTGCTTTTAGATTTATTATCCAGTAAAATAAGATACGTTCTTACTTTTGAAAAATGATTATTTGAAATAATATCGACAGGAGCACAACAATGTCAGTCACCTATCAACCAAGTGTTAGAAAACGTAAAAGAAAACACGGCTTTCGTAAAAGAATGGCTAGCAGAGATGGTCGTAGAATTATAAACAGAAGACGTTCATCAGGACGTAAACGTTTATCTGCGTAAACATCGCTTTTTTGTCATCCTGAACTTGTTTCAGGATCCACTATCCATATCCAATCAGATGATCCATTTTATAAAAAAGATTTAAGGCTCATGAGGGTTTCTCTCATGAGCCTTTTTTTGTGTGCGCCACGGGCGCGATCTATTACAAAAGCATAAGTACATGTGCTCTATGAGATCGCCTTCGTTTTCGCTTTGACGCCCTCTTAAAAGAAATTACGTGCACGTTGTAAGATGCGATCAAATTCATGCGCATTGGTATCAAGACCTGCTTGGCACGTGATGTATGAGGTGCCAAGCATCCCCTCGCCCTTTGGGACAAAGTACACATACTCTGTGCGTGGATAGCCATTCCTACCAACCGTTTGCACGCGGGCATGTATGATATACTCATGGGCTGGCGCGGCCGGTTGATGTTTGAGGGCGATCAGATGTCCCTGGACCGGTACCATTGCTGCATCGCTATTCAGCGCGGTTGCTCCAAGACCTGAGCAATTAAAAATAACATCTTCTACCAGGTCATTAAAATGAGTGACATGTGCCTTGGTAATAACAATACCTGCGGTACGACAAAGGTCATGTAGCCTGTTCATGAGGGTGACGGTATCAATGAACAGTGTTTCATAGTGTGCGACTTGGTAACGCTTGCCGGTACCAAAATCAATCATGACGGTGGTTGGCGGCGATATAAGCCCCGCGGTAACGTAATGAGTCAGGGTAAAGTCGGTATCATCATTGCCTGGATAGGCATAGAGTGGTATATGTCTGGCACCAGCTGAGATATACGGATGTGTGCCATTTGCTATGGCCATGTAGGTAGCATAGGCGCTTAAGGCCAGCCGTTCGATTAAGGCCGCCTCATGAGCTGATTTACCCGTGGTAATTTTGCTGGGAGCGACAATACCCGCGGCTTTGTACGAGGTAATGTCCTCAATCTCTTTGGCAGTAATCGCCACCTGATAACCTTTTTTGTGCAAGCCAATAGCCGTATACAACCCCATGCACCCGGCGCCAATAATGCGAATAGGTCTGTTTGCAAACTGCGGGTTGCTTGCTACAAGCTCTTCAAACTGGCGTACCGAATGGTCAACCAGGCCAAAGAGCAGTGTCCAGCCAATGCCGCCAGCACCATAATTATGCATGATGAGCTTACCGTCAACAATCTGGCCCTCCAGCTTGAGCGCCTTTGCTCGCTTGGGGCGAATACAAGTGATGCGCTGGGCAATGCAATCCTCGTCAAGGCGGGGTGGGGTGAGGTTGATAATGGGGGGTGTGCTAGTCATGTGGGCGCTCATATCCTTCGAGACGGCCTTCGGCCTCCTCAGGACGAGCGCCTTTTTAATATTCGCAATCCATTTTTGTGCTTAAGCCAAGTGGTGGACGCTAGACGCACCAGCCCTGTGACTGGATTGCAGCTGAGTAGCCGTAGGCCTATAAGGATGATCGCTTTGTACCAAGGCGAATGCCTCAGGTGGTAGTCGGCGTAGGCCGGGCAGGTCACCAGAAAGATGCAGACGTCCCGAGGGCCTAAAAGGTTGCGCAGGACGGCGATAAGCCCTTGCATTGGCTGTGATTTGATACAATAGTCATATATGCGCTTCATGAGGGCTTTACCTCCGTCACGCGCATGTGATGCACAAGAAAGGCTTTTAAGCGATCAAAGTCAAGATCAATGGCCTTGCTGCGCACCAATAAAATCCAGATAACCGGTTTTTGATACAGCTTTTCTGTGTAAAAGATGGCCTTAACGCGTCGCCTAATAAGATTGCGATCATGCGCCTTGCCGGCAGCCCGTGGGGTTACAATCAGCAATTTGCCGTGCTGCTCATTGCTTTGATTAGTGCAAGCATTCAACGGCGCCTCAAGAAGCTTAAGGCCATGGTAATAGCCTTTGAGCTGTGCTTGGGTGAAGGCCTGGGTGACCTCTTTTTTGGTAAACAGGTATGGTGCGGTTGTAATAGCCATGGATGCCTATGATTAACGGTCTAAATGATGCCTTTAATATAGGCTATTCTATCAAATCTGGCTGATTATCACAATTGCTGAAAAAACGCTTCTGTATTCGCTAAAAAAATACTATAGTTGGTGTGTCTTAGGTTATGAATCGTAAGCCGTAAAAGGACTGCCATGAAACAACACATTGTTATGCTTTTGTATGCACTATATTCCAGTGCAACGTATTGTTCTTTGATGTCACCACACGCAGTGGACCATAATGTCGCGCATGATTGTGAAGATAGTGCCGCCCAAACAATTCTGAGCGATGCAGGATTGCCACAAGATTTGATAGGGCTGGTTGCTCAGTATCTTGTATGTACCGATGCTCATGATGCGTATGCGTATGTTTTGCAAGCTAAAGCCATTATGTCTTCTGAGGGTTATAGCAGCAAAGGCTACAGCGAACCGGTGCACTGTGATGATGTGCTTCCCTTTGCACAAACGGTAGCTTATGCGTGGTATAAACGTTATAAAAAGCGCGCAGTGATAGAAAAAGAACATTTTATGACACAGTACCGCGCAATGTTCGAGCGGTTTGCAGAGCCTGGGCGAAAACGCTTTATTGCTTCATGCATGATAAGCAGTGAAGCATCACCACTACATTGTGCAGTTACGACTGGCGATTGGGCAGTATGCATAGCAGTCTATGATCTTTTTTGTCTACTGTTTGGTTATGATTCATTATCTTCTGGGCGTTTGCTCGAGGAAACTGATCGCTGGGGCAATGGCCCTTTATTTTATGCCTGCTTATGCCAGGAGCCTGGCATAATACGATTTATGCGCTCGCTACCGGGGTTTGATCCCAATGGTGATACATCATTATACGATGCTGTAGATGAAGGTGATGTTGACACAGTGCGTGATCGGCTTAAGCATTCGCCATTTCCAAATGGTCGGCTTAACCACGCCGGCCAGACGGCCTATGGGTTTGCGTGTCATAGAGGGTGGCGTGATGATGCTGAAGAAGAGTATTCAATGTTTTTGAGGACGTGTGGCATACAACGTGATCCTGTGCTTTTACATTGGAGAGTTGCTGGCGCTATGCTCAAGATTTTTATAGAAGCGGCACAACAGGGTGTCTGTATTGATTTTAATGTGATAGATAAACATGGGAATACAAAGCTTATGGATGCAGTACACAGTACTATATTGAGTGATTTTGATATGCTTCTTGCTGCTCAACAAGCGGGTATTGCTATAGACCTGAATAAACAAAATGGACTTGGTAATACTATTTTACATACATTGGCCTTTTGTATTCGCAGGAACGGTGTAGCAAGGCTCAAGAAGGTGATTGCGCTCGGTGCTCACTATGACCTTGTAAATAATCATAAAGAGACTGCATTAGCACTTCTCGAGCCTGAAGAGGTTGGGGTGAGCTATTAGCTGTTGTTATGGGCGCCACTTCTTAAGGATTCTCGTGTTATTGTAATAAAGTGCTCAACCAACCGGTAAACATCTGCTGGGATTCGATTATGAACTGCTGCTAGGCTGTTGTGCTGGTTGGATAGAATATCAATGTTGTGCGTTTTATCGTCCTCTTGACGCTGCCATTTGTATTTTTCTGTTTGTCGGTTGTATTGTTTGTATGGGGTATGCATTACTGCTTGCTGAATCTCTAATGTTTTTTGGATGATATGTTTAAGTTCATCTGATTGCCCTACACAATCAATTAATGCTGGGCATTGCGTAACATGGCAATGTAAGAATGCGATAAATGCCAGCTCATTATGGGTAAGGATAACTTCATTACCATGACGAATAGCAAGATTATCGTTGTCTTCATTTAATTTACTAATGAAGTTGTTAATTTCTGCAACTAGTTCACGATTGACTGCATTTAGCTCAACGTTAACGTCAATAAAACTTTCTTCGGATGGACTATCAATTTTTTGATTGCCCCTATGTGCATCGGCTAAAGATCTCACTAGTGCGTCTAATGTCTCAACCATGTAAGCATATCCTTGATGCTTACATGCAGATACAAGTTTTTTTTCGTTAAAAGGTTCGTTTTGGTTAAGCATTGAATAGCCTATTTGTACAAGGTTAATAAAATCCCTTTGATCTTGTGGGTCAATGGCATGCTCTTTGCGTTTATACGTTCCAGCAGTGGATCCAATGATGCCCTGACGCGCCAATTGGGAATTTACAAAACCATAGGCATGACCAATTATATCGCCTATATCAAGCAATCCATGTGGTTCTGGTTTTAGATACATGTACTCTTGCCCTGCTTCATGCTGAAGCTTGCCAAATAAAAGTGTTTTGTGATCCGCGAATAAGGGTGTTTCAAAGTCTATGCCGTATGAGCTACTATTTGGTAGGTCCTTATTGTGCTGATGTTCATGTTTAAAATGACTTGCCAATCGTTCATAGGCGGCATGGCCAGGTCTGACCTTAACGTGTATTGAGCCTTGAATGAGTTTGTTTATGGCATTTTCTTTGGACTGGGTATCATTCTTTAATGACATTAAAAAATTGAAAATTTTAAAATTAGGATCCCGGATAACCATCATTCCTTCTGTAAATCCTTGGTCTTTAGCGATTGTTGCAATGAGAAAATTAAGGAAGATGCTCTTAGCCGCCTGCGAGGTCCGTTCTTCTTCTTTAATTGACTGTGAATTACTATACAGTCGATATAATAATGAACCACCGTGCTGTATATGTGGATACATACCGCTTAAGGTCGATGGTTCTGCGATTTTTGTCATGAAGGTTTTAAATTTTGGTTGGTCGTAAATTTTTGCAGGATCATGATATGGGTTATGTGGGTGCTGGATGGCATCAATGTACATTTGTGAGGATGATGACGATGAAGAGAATGGGGATTGTCGTACGAGTGTTCCACGTGTGGTGGTTGTGGCAACTGTTTTTTCCTCGCGGTCATGATCATGGTTATTGACATCTTCTTGGACAACTATGCCTACTTGTGCTTGTGGGGGATGTAATGCTGGTTGTCTATCCTGGATGGCAGGAACGGGAATTGCTGGACCTTGTGGCTGCTCTATTCTAATTGCTACCAAAGGTGCATTTTCACGTTGATGCACTTCTGGTGCTGGTTGGAGATGTAATGCTTGTTGCTCATTGGCAACAGTAGGTTGTTTCCAGTCAAACCAAGACAAGACTTTATTCTTACAGTACGATACTGCTGCTACTAGTGGCTTAATAACTATGGTATTAACAAAGGACTTCACTATTGCTACCGGTGCCATGCATGCTGACCACAAGCTTGTTGACCAAGATGATGATGGTGACGAGGATGAGCTTGATGAATAGTTACCGAGTGATGAATCTAAGCGATTTTCAAGGTATTCGACAATCTCAGTATGCCTGGCTGCCTTCCTTTGATCGTTGCAATTTACCAAGGGCCGAGCAAAATCAATGAGTGACTGCCAGTCTTCCGGCGTAATTTCCGGACTAATTTCGTACGCAGAGACTAGAGCCTGAAGCTGTGCAAGATCACCGTTTTTGATTGCCAATCTTGTATTGCTGTAACCACTAAGTGCATTCCAGGCCTTAGACCGAAAGGATTGCTCTACTGGCGCTGGTTGCTGCTGCATGGCTGCGGCGGTTTGAGTGGTTGATTGCGCCATAAAGAACGCTGCCACGATGGCGATAAATGTGTTAGTACGTGTCATGATATAACCCCCTGTAACTTATTTTTTAAACCAAACCTGTTTAAGCTCACGTTTTGCCTAGGCTGGTTTATTTCCGATTGCGTAAGCGTAATGCTTCGCGCATTAATTCTATCTCACGCTCGCTTTGTTGCTTTTTCTTTGTCCCTGCCTGACGTATTTGTTCGATGATGGAAATGAAATTTGGTCTCGTGCCGTGTACCTGCGTTGCCGAGATAGCCGTGGTGGTGGGTGCTACTGAAATACCGCTAGCATTTTGGTCCTGGTTGTGGTCATTGCCACCTTCTTGGACAGTTGTGTCTACCTGTGCTTGTGTGGGATGTAACGCTGGTTGTTCGTTCTGAACGACAGAAACAAGGACTGCTGGAACTTGTGGCGGTTCTATTCTCATTGCTACCGAAGGTTCATGTACATGCAGCTGCCCTCCTGGTACTGGTTGACGTGATGCTTGTTGATTATTGGCAGCACCTGTTTTTTTCCAACCAAACCAAGATAAAACTTTATCTTTGCAATATGATATTATTGCAGATATTGGTTTAACTATGGTATTAACAAAAGACGATGTGAGTGTTGACCATGCCTTAGACAAGAATGATTGTGCTTGTGGGGCAGGGGCATTTGCATTATTTTGGTTCATAGCTGCGATTGGCTGCGTTGCCACAAAGAATGCTGCCATTAAGGCGATAAATGTGTTAGTACGTGTCATAATAAAACCTCCTAAACTTAATTTTTTAAAAAACTCAACCTATGATCATAGTACAAAACTAATTTCAATCTGTCAAATCAATAAAAATATGCCACATTTTGCAATTAAAGTAACATTTTTAATAAAATTTTAAATTTAATCCCTAGATTTTCTTTCGTCTTCATAGGGGTGTCTTTCTTTCTCGTCGTCAGGATGGGCATAATACAGGCTATGGCTATCATCCAATGCCTGCTGTAATTCGGCGGCCTCTTGCCTCTTACGCTCACGCTCCTCCTGCTCCGTTTGTCTGGATAGCGCCATAGCCTCCTGCATTGCCCTATCATCGCCGCCATGATAATGTTGAGATTGTAGCGGCTGGCCGCGCCTAGATGATGGTGAACTAGCTTGCCCTACGAAGCTGGACGAGCGAAGTAGGGATGACGATGAGGATGAGCTCGATGGCTTGTTATTGCGGGATGAATTTAGGCGATTTTCAAGGTACTCAATAATAGCAAGGCTCTTGTTCACCGCCTCTTGATCATTGCAATTTAAAAAGCGCTCAGCATATTCAGTGAGAGAGCGCCAATCTTCGGGTGTAGTTTTTGGGCTAATATTGAACTTTTCGACCACAAACTGAAGATTTTTAAGATTTCTTGCTTCAATCGTCATCCTGGCCGCTTGCAAATTGACCTCATGTCTTCTACGTGCCAATTGCAGGGCATTGGCCACATCCTGTTCTTCCCGTTGCCGTCTACGCTCTACCTCTTCACGGTGTGATTGTTCAGATAGGGATAGTGCTGTAGCCTCGCTCAGCTCCTGCTCCTCTCGTTGGCGTCTATGTGCATGTTCCGCCTGCTGGGCTGTCATTTCAGATGCAGATAGGACGGCAGCATGGCGTAGATCGTATTGTTCTTGCAGTTGTTGGCGTTTGCGCTCGTCATTACGGTGCGTTTGTACGGATAAGGCGATGGCCTGTCGTAATTCCTCATCATTAACGGGCGCCTGAGCCTCCTGAGGGATTAATATTTCTCCCGCATTACCTGATGGCATCTCATCATTAGCAACTGGTGTCTTGCAAATTGGGCATGTGTGAGACTTTGTAAGCCAAGCATCTATGCATCGTGCATGAAACAGGTGATCTCCTGCTTGAGGATTTCCGATAGAACAATGTAAGGTTTTTATAGGTTCAGGAGGATCAATATTAAGGTCTTCATAGCAAATTGGGCATTCAGGAATGTCAGCATTTTCCTGGCGCATAGGCATAGCTTGAACCTGTTTGTTAGCCACTTCAGGCTCTTCTTCCTTGTACTCTGGTTCTTGATGCTCTTCATCAAGAAAGGTGTAATGAAATTCATCTGGGTGCATAAGTGGCGGGTGCCAGGTGTCATGAGCTTGAGCCTCATCTTGAGCCTGTTGTTGCGGCGTTATGGGGCGCTCCTCCTCCTTATACTCAGGCTCCCGGTACTCGGGCTCTTGCGATGCTTGTTGTTGCCGATGGCGTTCAGCACGTGCTCGCTGAGCTTCTCGCGCCAGTTGTATCTGGTGTGCACGTCGCTGTTCTGGTGTCATTCCTGCTCGACGCAATTGTTCAACTATAGGAACAAAGGGAATGGTGTGATGAAATTGATCTTGGTTTGCACGCCGCTGCCCCGGCGTCATAGCTATCACCTGAGTGGTGGTAGTGGCGAGCATGCATGCAGTTATCATGCCTAAAAACATGCGCTTGGTTGTCTTTGTCGCAGACTGTTTCAACATAGTGTTAAGTATAAACATCGGCAAACTCCCTCTTTTAGGCCACGATAAATCCCGGCCAATTACAAAATTAAATATTACAAACCCATTGACATTAAATCCTATTAGTAATTATAGTCAAGGAGGTACCATGATTGCAATGATTTTTTTAAATTTATTTTAATGAGGGATTTTTATTATGAATATTATTGTATTATTACGATCCAGTCTGATGATTGCTATGGTATTAGCCGGATTTGGCTTTCAGCACGTTGCAGGGAGCTATGGGCAGCGGCAAACTCAAGAGCAGTTGCAATCTATGGCTGCGCTGATTGCCCAAAAGGAGGCGCAAGACGATCTTTTAAGCCAAGCGAACTTATGGGAGCACCACCTTTGCCATGATCTTAGTCATGATGCCTACCGGTTGCAGAAGGCTAAAAATTGGGTCCAACGGGCGCAGAATGAGCTTAAGAGGCTTGCTGATAATCCTGATGATCTATTAGCAGAGCATCGTTTTGAGCGTCGTATTGGCAAAAAGGTAGAAGAATGGTCTCGGGAAGATATACAAGTATTTGAGCAGGAACAAACTAAAAAGGTTGCTGATGAGCAGGAAAAGGCTGCCCAGGATCTTGAAAACGCTGAACGTGCCGTTCTTTTCTATGAGAAAAAATTCGAAGACGATACTAAAAAAATGGCGCTAGCAAAGGCGATTGCCAGTGACCCAGTAAAGAAGGCTGAGGTTATTGAGGAGCTGATTAGACGGGATAGAGCGAAGCCCACAAAAAGTGAGTATATGAGAAAGAATCCGGACGCCAGCCCGATTGGTCCTCTTGGAGGCGAGAAATCTTGGAGCTGTTATGATGATAGGGTTGCTCGACTGTCAGAAAAATATACTGAAAATGCCAATGATCTTGAGGGGTTACAAGAAGCGATTAAAACGAAAAATCCAAATTTCTTATCCAATTCCCCAGCATCTATGTGGGGCGGTATTGATTACACCATGTCTCTTGATGAGATGGTTCGGGTGGTATCAGATAAATTCAATCAGATGGAACAAAAGGGCCTAATCATTTCTAAAGATGCCTTTGAGGTGGTTAAAGATGAGTATTATTGGGCACCTTTGACCGACCTTACCAGGATATGGGGAGCTGATTACTTGAAGCGTAAAATTAATGAATCGCCTGCGTTACAAGCACGGTATGATGTGCCTGATTATGTGATAGTTATTGATAATGACCAGCGGATGTTAGATGTTGAGCTATCCTTTTTGAGTAACCTGTGTCCGGTTGTATCACAGTTAAAAAATGGTACTATTTATTTTAAAAAAATTACTGGCGGAAGCGGAGTAGATATACAATCGAAACTTGACCTGGGGGAAGCTTCTGGGATCGGGTATACCGATTTTTCCAGTCCGGGCAATATCATCCTGAGCAGTGAGAATGGTAAACGCTATATTGTTGATCTGGAGGCTAAAAGCTTTGATTACGGTAAAAAATTACCCATCAACCAGAACTTAAAAGACATTGTAGATTATGCACGACGAAAATTTATATATCAGAATCGTGGCGGGTACCAGCACCTTTGCACGGTCCCGCTCGGTGATGATTTGACGTAAATGCTTTGCATTTACCCTGTTATTTTTTTTCAAATCGCGATAAAAATTTTCATGAGGCCCTACTGAGATAAAAATTAATTGCAGCTCGCCTTCATTAAACTCATAGGCTAAAAGCGTTAGCTGGTTCAAGCATGCCGGCTTGAGCCTCCTGCTGACCTATCAGAATATTTTTAATAAATTCATACGTTAAGTCAGGATTTTCTTCGGCAATTCGCCCTATTTTAGCCCAATGCTCGATTTGTCCTGCTACTGACCGGTTAAGTGCTCTAGAAATAATTTTTGCCTCGGAAACTATTCCTTCTCCCTTATTTTACCCATGCGGTGCCCCTTGTTTTTAAAATGCTTCTTGTTGGCCTTTTATAAGCCAATATACCTCTTATTTTGACTAGTCTACAGAATTATGTACATTATTGTGTACATAATTCCTATTGAGAGGATGTGAACAATGAAAAAAATAAAAATTTGTAGAGCGCCTGAATATCGAAAATGGTTTGTGGGGCAAGATCCCAGGTCTCAGCTGCAAATAGAAAAACGTTTATCTAACATTGAAACAGAGGAACATTTTGGGGTTACCAACTTTGTTGGAGATTTTGTTTCAGAGCTCAAATGGAAAAATGGTCGGCGTATTTACTATGCCTACATAGCAGAAAAGAATATTCTATTACTTTTGGGAGGCAATAAAAATGGTCAAGACAAAGATATTGCGCAAGCAAAAAGGCTTATCAGAAAATACTCAGATAGTGAAGATTAAAAAGGGCATGGGTATTGATGAATATAGCCCAACTGAAGTTTTGCAAGATGAAAAATTCATTAGCATGGTTATTTGGAATTGCCTTAAAAATAATGAACCAGAGGGCGTTATTGAAGCAATCCAAGCGCATCTTGAAGCAGTGAACAAGGTACAATTAGCCAAGGATGCGCAGATATCTCGCTCAACACTGTACAATAGTTTAAGGGGAAAGAACCCGACAATTAAAACGTTGGCAAAATTAATCCATTCGTCCAGATTTTGTTGAAAATAAAAGTTATTTAAAGGAGAGACTGATGGCATTACCCATAAATCGGCTGCGCAGTGACACACGTGCCTTCCTAGCTGTAGTGGCGCTTTTAACGGTAGCCGGCCTATTATTTGTCTATTCTGCCAGCGCTATTTTTGCGCTAGAAAAATTTGGTACCGCCAATTTTTTCTTAAAAAAGCATCTGGTCTACCTTGTCTGTAGCGCGATTGGCTTTTTCGTTTTTGCCTTGATACCAATTCACATCTGGCGATCGGCATCCCCTTGGCTTTTTTTGGGGGCATTAGGCCTGACAGCGCTTACCTTTGTGCCGCAATTGGGGCTGAGGTGCCACGGTTCAAACCGCTGGCTATCGCTAGGCGGCTTTAGTTTTCAACCCAGTGAACTGCTCAAGCTGACGCTGTTTATGTATATCGGTTTTTTCTTAGAGCGTCGCCAAAACCGCATTAAGTCGCTCTTGCATACCTACATCCCATTTCTTGGTATCCTTGGCTTTTCGTTTATTGTTTTGCTCAAGCAACCGGACTTTGGTTCAGTGGTGACTATTTTTACAACGGCATTAGCACTTTTCTTTGTGGCCGAATGCAAATTTTCATACCTGCTGGCAACGGCACTGTTGGCCTGTCCTGGCCTTGTGTACCTGATTGTCACTAAGGCGTACCGCCTTAACCGTATTTTAATTTTTCTTAATCCGTGGGCCGATCCGCAGGGTAAAGGTTTTCAAATTATACAGTCGCTGATTGCAATAGGATCGGGCAGTTGGTTTGGTGCTGGCGTTTCTAACTCTAAACAAAAATTCTTTTATCTGCCAATGCAACACACCGATTTTATCTTTCCTATTATTGCAGAAGAGATCGGTTTTATCGGTTCTACGGTGTTGATTGGGCTCTATCTGGGAATGTGCTTTTTAGGGCTGCGCATTGCAACGCAGTTGCGCTCGCCGTTTGCTTTCTTTACCTGTCTTGGCTTTACTGTCTTTATTACACTACAGGCGCTGATTAACCTTATGGTTTCAACTGGGTTATTGCCAACTAAGGGGCTTGGGTTACCGTTCATCAGCTACGGCGGTACGGCGTTAATCTGCTTCTGGTGTATGATTGGCTTTATTGTCAATTGCGCACGCACCTCGCAATAATATATTTCTATCCTGATAATAAATTATAATCTGGCCTATGTGCCTGCGACTTTTTTGCGCGCTCATTGTTGACAGACAAGGATTTGTTGACATACTAGTGGGTGCATTATGTTTTTCTACCAGGTAAATAAAGCTGGCGCTCGTCCTGAGCTTGTCGAAGGATACGAGCGCCTCTGCACAAGGCACAACATTATGATTTGCACTCTATTAAATCGTTTGATAAAAATACGTTTTTTCTTGGCAATTGTCTACGCAAGTGTGACGGCAGGATCGCTGCATGCCGCACTTCAAGTGCCAGGTATGCCCCCCATGGATTTGGGACAGATCCTTGCTGCATTCAAGCAACAGGCAAACCCTGCGGCCATGCAAGAACTTGTTCGGGCAATGCGTAGCACTATATTTAAGCGCTTGTCGCCAGGACTACAGGCTGAGATCAAGGCCGTGCTTGCGCTTTCACAGCCAGAGCTGAGTCCTGAGGCTAAACAAGAATTTGACCAGGCAATGCGCATTGAGATGTTTACGCGTTTGTCGCCAGAACTACAAGCTAAAATTGCGAGTGCCGAAAAAATTTACAATAGCCTCCTGAGAAAACTCCCGCTGACCGCATGTCTTTCGTCTCTAGTCAAAGAATGTGCCGATGGCCTTACAACGCTTATTCAAGATCAAGAATATCCGGAAAAGCAGAACGTGCTGGCTCAGTGTGCCATCTTAGCAGCGGCGCTTGAAGACGGTGCCTTTACAGCACTTGTGGTGCCGCAGCGCCTTGAGGGTGGGCAGGATAATCCAATGCAGGCGTTCATGGCGCGCATGGGAATGAATACAAAAAAGAAACCCAAAACACTCTTTACCGAAATGCATTTGTATCAGGCAAAAAAATCACTGCAAACATTTCTGGATGATGTCGCCCAGCGAGAACAGACAACGCCAGCACTTGATGCGTTAGTAAAAAAAATTGAGGTACTTGAGGCGCTTTTAGCACTGGCCAAACAAAGGAAAATGCATGAGCTGTGCACGGCCTGCCTTGCGACGTTAAAGCCTGAATTTGGGCATGTACAGCAGGAATTACAGCGAGCTGCCTCCTTGCTTATAAGTGCCTGTGTTGAACTGTTGTCTATACATAATGAGGATCTTTCTGAAGCATTACACTATTGGCGCCGCCAATTGCAGGTGCATGCGCAAACGTTAAAGTCATTTTTACGTGTTGCCAGCCAATCACAATTGGTTGATATGGGAATTTTGCTACACGTGATAGGCAGTGTGTATGATGTTGTTGATGCCTTCGTAGGCGCCAGACCTAATGATGACGATAGCGTGGTAACCAGGCTGAGTGACCTGTGGTATAACCCTGGAGATTTTGGATTACGCCTTGCCCTTGTAACGGTTGCTCTGGGATATAATAGGGGAGAGACGGCCAGTGCCGTTATTGCGCAACACATGCTTGATGGCATGTCATTAAAGGAATTTATAAGCCCATTTGCCAATGTTGACTATCCACTTAAAGCAATGGCTGCGGTGTATCCATTACTGATGAATCCGTATCTTGTTGGTGGTTCCTTATCTCATACCACTAATATGGCTTTGCGTGTTATCGGTGCGTGGCTTTTGCAAGACCTTGATATTAAAAAGCTGCCTGAGAATATTAAAATTTTCTTACAAAGCCTTGATCGTGCAAAGCTGTTTGCGGATCTTACAAACCATGAATGGCCAGCAAATTTTAAAGAATGGCCGGCAGATAAAAGGTACATGCGTATTGCTATGGCTTCAATTGTAAACCACATGAGTTACCTATCACAAGTTGCGCTGAATCATAAGGTGTGGAGTAAGCTTGACGCAGATGAGCTGGGAGCACTGAGTGACTACTCTATGGGTCTGTTAAAGCCTGAGCTCTTTAACCTTATGCTCTTTAAAATGGCCGTTCCATGGGCAATGGTTAGTGCAACCAATGCTGCTCATCACCCATCAGCTAGTAAAGTTGTCCAGTTTCAGCCGCAAGATTTTTATGATCGTTATGCGCTTGCATATTTAAGAGAGCAGTTTGTCAAAGACCATGGCAGACAGCCCCAGGACGATATGGAATTTGGCACCTATTTGCGCAATAACAAGCGCCTGTACGCAGAATACAAATTGATTAGTTACGGGTTTACCCAGGTAGGCGCATTTTGGGGGCGTAAGTTGGGACCATTTATACAAAAACCGATTACCAGTGCATTGATGGCGGCAGGTAAGGGTGTGGCATCTGCTGTACTTGACACTGATGTTGAGGCGACTATCACAAAAGATTTGGACAGGCTGCTTCAAGACTTCAAAGACCAATTGCGGCCGTTTTTACAAGCTCAGGGGCCTAACCGGAGCTTTGTTATTATGGGAGCCCGTTCTATGGGTATTGTGGATGATGAGGATATAAAGGCCGGTCCGATCTATGTCAATGTGCGTATGATCGCCTATGTTCTTAATTTTGCTGCTCAGTATGGCCTAATCCCTCCTAAGCTAATGACATCATTAATAGATGCTTACAAAGAGCGTTATCACAACAATATTGATGGCTACGTAGACTTTGTGGCCCAGGCCATTAAAAACTCCCTTGAGAGTGAAATTGCTGGGGCCGTCGGGGACAAAGCGGGTGGCTTTATTGGTGGCTGGGCGGCGGAGAAATTTGTACGTTCCGATTATTGGATCTCTATTCGAGGCCGTTAATAAGGCTTTTTGGCTCTAACCCTATACATCTATGAGCCATTTGGTATACTTGGCGGACGTATATTTTCTTACATTAAAGGCTCTTATCCATGATTATTATTCGCGACGCACTATTGATGTTCAATACCAGAACACTCTTTGATACTATTAACTGTACCCTGCAAGCAGGCCAAAAAATTGGTGTTGTTGGCAAAAATGGTGCTGGCAAAAGTACCCTACTAAAAGCTATTGCCGGTCAACAGGCTCTTGATGGCGGTCAGATTAGTATTGAGCGCGGGAAAAAAATTGCCTATTTGCCACAAGATGTGGTCATGCTCTCATCAAAAAATATCCTAGAAGAGGCATTATCGGTCTTTGATGAGGTGTTTGCTACCAAGGCTGAGCTGGAAAAACTAGAAATAGTACTTGGCGAGCAGGGATCAGCAGCTGATCCGGTCGTTGTAGAGCGTTACGCACATCTGGCAAGTGAATATGCACAAATGGATAGTGGATCGCTTGAGGTTAAGACTAAGCGTGTATTGCAAGGGCTGGGGATTGGTCCTAATGTGTGGGTCAAAAGAGTTGATCAGCTCAGCGTCGGATGGAAGATGCGTCTGGTGCTAGCAAAATTATTGTTGCAAGAAGCTGATTTTTACCTCTTTGACGAACCAACCAACCACCTTGATATCGTTGCCAAAGATTGGTTTCTGGGCTTTTTACAAGCATCTAAGATTGGCTTTCTCTTGGTCTCTCACGACCGCTACTTTTTGGATCACGCTTGTACCAATATTATTGAGCTAGAAAATGGCCATCTTACCGAATACTATGGCAATTATACCACCTATATTGAACAAAAAGAGGAAGCGCAGCTGGTCAAAGAAAAGGCGTATGAGCTGCAGCAAAAAGATATTAAGCGTCGGATGGATACCATTAACCGCTTCCGTGCTAAGGCAAGCAAGGCTTCTATGGCTCAAAGCATGCTCAAGAGCCTTGATAAAATGGAACGTATCGAAATCGATCGTAAGCAGACCAATCTTTCCTTCTCATTTGCTCCCGTTCAGCGAGCTGGCGATATTGTCCTAACCATGGAAAACATAGGCAAATCATTTGGCGAAAACAAGCTATTTAGTGGTGCTTCTGGCGAGATTAAGCGAGAAGAGAAGGTTGCCTTGGTTGCCGCTAATGGTGTAGGTAAAACAACCCTGCTGAGTATTATTATGGGTAAATTAGCCCCTGATGTCGGCACGGTAACCTTTGGGTACAACGTGACCAGCGCTCTCTTCGAGCAAGATCAGGAGCGTTCGCTCAACCCAGAAAAGACTATTGTAGAAGAGGCAGATGATGCCTGCACGACTAGCCAAGCGCGCGGCTCAGTCCGTAGCCTGTTGGGTACCTTTCTTTTCCCTGGTGATGATGCGTACAAGCGTATCAAGGTACTGAGTGGTGGCGAAAAGAATAGAGTAGCGATGGTTAAAGTTCTACTTGCCAACGCTAACTTTCTTATTTTGGACGAACCAACCAACCACCTTGATCTGCAATCAAAAGAAATTTTACTGCACGCCCTGCAACAGTTTAAGGGCACCATCCTTTTTGTTTCTCACGATCGTGACTTTCTAGATGCTCTGGCTACCCGTATTCTTGAGCTAACGCCTACTGGATTGCGTAGCTATAAGGGTAACTACGAATCATATCTGTATCAGAAAAATCAACAAGCACTGACAGCCGGTCCTGGCATAGCTGCCGGACAACCAAAGCAGGCTGTGGTGCACAATGCTCAGCCACCTAAGGACGAATCTGCAAAAGCGGCAAAAGAGCAATATGAGCAACGTAAGAAGCGTAATGCCCTTGAAAGCAAGATAGCTAAGCTGGAAAAAGAGGTTGCCAATTTGCAGGATAACCTGGGTAATTTTGCATGGGGTTCGGCTCCGCATCAGCAGGCAGAACAACAGTTGAGTACTGCTAAAGGTAAGCTGGCGCTGGCGTATGCTGAGTGGGAAGGCTTGGCGGCGTAGGTGATGGAAAAATGTTTTTAATTTTGATCATGGATCCTGAAACGAGTTCAGGATGACAAAACAAAGGAATATTCTTTTCTGATTTGTCATCCTGTCGAACTATGACGGGCAGACTAGGGAGACAGGAGGGCTGGACTATTTTTTATCATACTGACCCTTTTTTGTCATCCTGATTCCGGATCAAGTCCGGAATGACAAGTAAGGAGCTAATTACTTCATCTTTTGTCATCCTGAACTTGTTTCAGGATCCACTCCGTATCATCGACACCGCGGCATTTTCTTACACCAAGCACTCAAGGCTTTTTGTTTCTTTCGCCATTGCAACTTCATCCATTCAAGGTAAGCACCGACGCGCTGTCCCGTGGTTAGATCTGGTAGTGTGCGTATGCTTGGGCACAAGAAAATTGAATGGGCCCCGGCATTTTGAAACCGCACTAGAATGGCCTGACTTGGTTCTGTCTGCTCATCGTGGCAATGTTGAAGGTAATAATCCATGGCAAAGAGACCATAGCCCGGATGTACGGTTGTGACGGAACGTACAATATTGTTGAATGCGACTGCGGAATATGAAATACCATGGTGAGTGGCTAATCTGTGATGAAGAAAATGTGCAGGTAACGTTTTGATGCTATCTATAGCGCGCAAAAAAATCTCTAAGCCTTGCTGATTATTTGTTCTAATGTATGCAAAAAGTGTATCGATTGTTGGTAATGGTTGCTTACTTAACACTTCTTCCCATAGCCGTTCGGCTTTGGTTGTGTTAGAATCCCTGGCTTCGGTTCTAAATTCTTCTGGCAGCTCTGCGTCAATGGGGGCTTGGACTGTTTGTGGTTGCAAAGACCGTCCCCGTTTAACTGCGCGCCTTCTGTACTTGATAGGTTCAGACTGTGGCGAATCCGTTGCAGGTCGAGCGATTTGTTGAGTATCAACAGGGGCAATTTGTTGAGGCATGCTACGGTTAATGCTACCCTCGTAATTATCATCAATTTTAAGTTCGTCTGAATAGCTGGCACTCTGCTCATCATCATCATAGAGCACCACATCACCATCTTCAAACGATAGGGAGCATTCATTCTTTTTATCTATTATGTCCTGATTGTCCGTCTCCTGCATTGCGTGCACCGAATTGGTGGTTAATAGCAATGTGCTGCATGCCAGCACACCATAACGCTTCAATAACAATGATAGTAAAAACATAAAGCTCCTATTCTCGTATTGAGTGATACAACGCCTTTTTTTTGTTATGTACTGTAGCATTGAAAAAAAATTGCTACAAGCGTTAGCTTACGCATATTAATAAAAAATCTTAAAGGGATGTGTATTTATGGTACAGGAAACAAGCGCTATATCGAGCTCATTGGCCATAGAAATGAAGCGTTCTTTGTCGGCGATCAGTGTTACGGTTGCCTGCCAGGCAATAACGCTGATATCCCCCATTTTGTAAGAGGCAATCGTTGCAGGTCCAAGGGTCGGTATATCATAGCGCGTGTTGTGATCAGGGGCCGCAGCTTTGCAAACAATCAACCCATTGCCTGCCAGTGCTAGCGCGCGTTTGATGCAGGCATCAGTACCTTCCAGTGCCTCTACAGCCAGTACGGTGCCATCTTTAACCACTACGGTCTGGCCAATACCGTTTTGTGCAAGAATTTGCGCGGCGTGTAGGCCAATGACACAATCATCATGCTGTGCGCTGGTCAGCGTGCCGGTGATAATGCCTGGCGGTAGCAGTGATCGTGCCAAAATTTCATCTTGGCGCAAGACGCCGATGCCATGCTTTGATAGCTCAGTGGCCAGTAGATCCATGATGGTGGCATCACTTTTACAAGCTAATGAGCCCAGAAGTTTGAGGGCCAGCCAATCAAAGGCAACGGGGCGATAAAGATTTTGCTTATCAACCTTGCCAATAAATAACACCTGCGTGGCGTGGCGTTGTTTAAGAAGCTGCAGAATGGTGCTTGGTTTATAAAATTTTTGTGTGATAATGTCGTGATCGGCGCCCAAAGAATCTTGTAAGCATTGGCCATTATCCTCAGGAAAAAGAGTAATAACGAAAAATTTTTTATTGGCCTCGCGTAGCGATTTGCACGCCTCAAGTGGTAGGACGCCGGTGCCTGCAATAACTGCAATCATGGCAGATTTGCCATCCGCTCAATCGCCAACGTCAGCTCCAAGACGCGTATGTCATGCGCCAAATCATAGCTTGTGTCTCCTGCTTGTATAGCATTAACAAATGCTTGTTGCTCACGTTGTAATGGATTACTTGTGTGCGTAGGCCTCACACCCGTTCGCCCCGATGGAGAACCCGCAGGGCGATAGCCTGAGCTTTGCGAAGGTTCGAATGGAGGGGTGCGAGCGCTTTCTTGCATTGCAAAATCAAGCGCAATGACGCCATCCGCTTGGTGGATAGTCATAGTACGTCTCTTGATGGGCGCTACGCGGCTAGCAATCAGATGGGCGGTAATGTCTGATGAAAAGTGAATGGTCACTGACGCGCTATCGCATGATTGTGTGTACACCCGGCTGCCATGCGCCTGCAGGTCAACAATCGGCTCCTTGATGAGCGTGAGCAGTAAATCAATGTCGTGAATCATGAGATCGAGCACAACACTATCATTGCGCGTGCGCTCATTAAATGGCCCAATGCGATGGCATTGGATGAGCTGTGGCTGTGTGATAAGGCTGATAGCATCGGTAAAAGCGCCATTGAACCGTTCAACATGACCAATGTGCATAATCCGGTTGTGTTGTAATGCGAGCGCAGCAAGTGAGCGCGCTTCATCTACGCTAGGCGTTAATGGCTTTTCTAGCAAGATGTGCCTGCCTTGCTCAAGGCATGTTTTAGCAACCTGGTAATGTTGTGCCGTCGGAACGGCAATGATGACGGCGTCTACCAGTGGCAGCAACTTGGTGTAATCGGTTGTTGTATATACATTTGTGGAAGAGTCCAACCGTGCCCGGTCGCAATCAGCTAGCGCAACGAGCGCAGCGCCTGTTACCCTTTGTGCCACGGTGGCATGATATCTACCCATGTGCCCAAGGCCAATGATGCCAAGGCGAATCATGGTTGCACATCTTCAGAGCGTAACCTGCGAGAGATGCCGCGTGTACTCGCCTGTATAAAAGCTAGAAACGTGTGTACCGCCTCATCCTGTCCCCAGGCTTCATTATCTGCTCTAGTTATGATCGTGTTGGCATCAAGCATATCGCTATAAAAAAGCTTGGTAACGTGCTTTAAGGCGCTGATGGTTGTGCCTGAAAAGCCGGCGCGTTTAAGGCCAACAAGATTGAGGCCGTAAAAGCGTGCAGGCTGCCCGCTCAGTAAACAGAAAGGTGGGACATCCTGGCGAATGCCACTAAAAGGAGCCAGAGCAGTAAACTGTCCAACACGACAAAATTGATGAGTGGCGCTACCGGCCATAATGTAGGCATCATGTTCAAGGTAGGTGTGCCCCCCAAGACTGGCGTGGTTGACCAGTTTAACATTATCTTCTAGCGTGCAATCATGGCCAACATGTGCATAGTTCATGATGTAACAGTTGTTGCCAATAGTGGTGGCGCCATCTTGAAAGCGTGATGCGTGAATAGTGGCAAATTCGCGAATTTCACAATTGGTGCCGATGACAATAGTGCCTAAGCTTTTATATACCCCTTTTGCCTGGGCTGGAAAGCCGATGGTGGCGTGCGGGTGCAGCCGTGTACCGCTTTTAATGGTGACGTTACCAATGACGGTACAGAATGGGCCAATTTTTACGTTATCTTCCAGCGTAACATTCTCGCCAATGATGGCGGTTGGATGGACAAAGGTCTGGTCTGAAAAGAAGAAGGCCTCCTCAAATAGATGAGTAGCGTTTCGCGTTGACAACACAGCACTTTTGATAGTTTTTTCTACCACCTTTGATCTTTTCGATTAATGCGGCATAATTTTTTAATGGTCACAGGCTAGTCTATCAATAAACAGGTAAAAATTGTACACCCCCATGAATCAAATTAATGCCCCACACTCATCGGTAAAGATTAATGATCAGTGTCGCTATGCCCTCAATGTGATGGAAAAAACATCGGAGCACCTCTTTCTTACAGGAAAGGCAGGCACCGGAAAATCTACGTTGTTGACGTTTTTTCGCGGCAACACACAAAAGAATGTGCTGATACTTGCGCCAACCGGCATCGCTGCGTTGAATGTGCAGGGGAGCACCATACACTCCTTCTTTAAGTTTAAGCACACCGTTACTGTAGAAGCTGCCAGAGGAATGGGGTTGCGCATCAAAAAAGATATTGCCATGTTACGAGCAATCGATGTCATCATCATTGATGAAATCTCCATGGTACGTGCAGATCTTTTGGATTGTATCGATGCATTTTTGAAGGCCGCCCTGAGTAATCAGCGTCCTTTCGGAGGCAAGCAGATGGTCTTTATTGGTGATCTGTACCAGCTTGCACCGGTTGTCGCTAGGCAGGAAAAGCAATTTTTTGAGGAGGTATATCCAAGCCCATATTTTTTTTCATCGCATGTTTTTCAGAATAAGGCCTTCACTATGCGCTTTATTGAACTTGAAAAGGTGTATAGGCAACAGGATGTGCGTTTTATCGAAGTTTTGAATGCAATACGCAATGGGACGTTGACCGATGATCATCTTGCCACATTGAACCAACGGGTTAACACGCAGTATGCCTTACGCGGGGGCGACATGTACCTTACAACAACCAATGCCCGAGCACATACCATTAACGAGCAACAGCTTGATACGCTAAAGAAAAAGATTATTGTTTGCCAAGCCGTTGTTCAGGGTGATTTTGACCAGAAGGTTGCCCCTGCCGAATCTGAACTGAGGCTAGCTGTTGGCGCACAAGTAATGTTTTTGAATAATGAATCATCTGGCGCTTGGGTTAATGGTACTGTTGGCAAAGTGATAGAATTTGACAAACAAAGAGGCGCCGTCGTTGTTCAATGTTATGATGGTGACCGTGTTTTTGTTAAACCGCATAAGTGGGTTATATACAAATACGCGTATGACGAGGAAACAAGAAAATTGACGCAGGTCGCAAAGGGCTCGTTTACCCAATACCCCTTAAAATTGGCGTGGGCTATTACGATTCATAAAAGCCAGGGAAAGACGTTTGATAAGGTCATTGTTGATTTAGAAGGTGGTGCATTTGCTGACGGTCAAGTGTATGTTGGCCTCAGTCGCTGTCGCACTATTGAGGGTCTGACGCTCAAGCAGCCGCTGGGCAGAGGGGATATCTTTGTCAATCAAGAGGTAACGCAATTTTTGACGACATATTACAGTCAAGGTCAGGATGCTGCGCTTGAAGCGAAGATTAAGCAGATTCAGCATGCGATACACAATGCCACAGCGCTCACTATGGAGTATCGTAGAGCAACGGGCGAGATGGTTGCAATGAATATTATGCCGGCCTATGTTGGGCCAATGTTTCATCAAGGGAAAACGTATTGCGGTGTCCGCGGGTACTGTTTGATTGCAAAAGAACACAGAGTTTTGGTGCTTAATCAGGTTGTAACCGTACAGAATGCCGCCTAACCGGCAAGCCAGCTTGGTAACGAGGAGTAGGTGAAGGGGAGCTGGGCTCCCCTGGTTGATGCTAAACAAAATCAAGGCGCCTTTTGAGTCGACTGATAGCAAGCCAGCCGCTTGCAACCGTGATTATGCTAATGATACAAAAGCAGAGCCAAAATGGTAAATAGCCGTCTTGGCCAAGCATAATTGCCCGCATGCCTTCCATGATGTACGTGATCGGATTGCACAGAGCAATGTACGAGACTTCCTTGCTAATCTGATGAAGCGTCTGCCAAGAATATTGAAAGCCTCCCAAAAACCAGAGTGGAAAAATAAAGCGTATCCACACCTGTTCCATTTGAGCAAGACTAGGAATAAAGCTTGCCACTAAAAAGGCGAACGTTGCATAAAATGCATTGATCAGAATAAAAAATGGTACAAACTTTATCCATGCAACCTGCATCATATTAAATTGATTAAGCAAAAAGAGTTTGCCAAGTGGTAGCATGAACAGCCCCATAATGGAAAAATTGAGCGTAAGATACAGCATCTTTTTTATAAAGACCAATTTTGATGGAATTGGAAGCGTGAGGTCATAGAAGATGACTTGATCTCCCTCAAAGTCGCTGATTAGGGTAAAGATGCGCGGATACGTTTCAAAAATGCCTACAGTTGCAATACAGCCAGCAAGCATAAAAAAACCAAAGTTGGGATCCAATGCAAATTGTGCTTTCATAATGTAGCCCATCACAATGATGGTGCAGCTGAGCCAGATACCAATATTAATGATTTTGCTCACCAGTGTTTGGCGCAGCTCAATGAGATCTGCCCACAGCATACTTTTAAAGACCTGTAGGTAAAATGACCATGACATGTTCATATAATGTTCCTTTGCATGAGTTTTATAATAATAGATAGGCGCTCGTCCTTGGTTCGAGCCCTTCGACAAGCTCAGGGTGAGCGCTGTGCTATTCCGCTCATGGTGAGGAGGCTCTATGAGCCGTCTCGAATCCATGCTTACGCAGCTCCTCACCACGAGCGCTCACCCTGAGGAGGCCGGAGGCCGTCTCGAAGGGGTCGAAGGATAGGAGTGCCGCACATACGTATTTCTAATCCTGTTTCAACAATTGCAGGAAAACGTTTTCCAGATTTTTTTCCTTAAAGTCTTCCATCAATTTTGCTGGCGTATCTATCAGTTTGATGACACCCTGGTCCAAGATGCAGACGCGGTCAGATAGCTGTTCGGCCTCATCAAGGTAGTGTGTTGTGAGCAGCACCGTTACCCCTTGCTGTTTGAGCAATTTAATATGCTCCCACAGTTGGCGGCGAATGTGCGGGTCTAGGCCAACGGTTGGTTCATCCAGCAATACAATTTGAGGGTTATGCATTAGGCTACGTGCCAGCATAAAGCGTTGTTTGTAGCCGCCAGAGAGCACCGATGCCTTTTGTGGCAGATAAAATGCCAAATCAAATTGTTTTACCAGATAGGCCATGCGCTCACGTATGGCCTCCTCTGACATGCCATAATAGCGGCCGGCAAATAGAAGGTTGTCCTCAAGCGTTAGCAGTGAATTCAGATTTGGTCGCTGTGGACAAAAGCCAAGTTGAAAGCGATACGCCGTTAGGTTTTTATAAATTGACTCTCCCTGAAAAAAGATATCACCCGATGTTGGCGGGTGAAGGGTGGCAATAATAGCTGAAAGCGTTGATTTGCCAGCACCGTTTACACCCAGTAGACTAAAAATCTCGCCTTTATAGATATCAAGCGAGACGTCTTTGAGTGCTTCTTTGGTGGCATAACGTTTTTTTATATTGCAAATGCGTAGTAAAGGTTGAAGCATGTTGAGCCCTTTTAAAAAATGAGCGTACCGTCATAATGACAAAATGCTGCACAAGCGCGTATGCGCACACGAAGCTTTGCGTTTATGATGGTCACAGTACATTAGTAATTTTTTGAAAAATCCAAAGATACCCCTGTCAACGGTAGTTGATCAGGATAGTGGTATAAAATTGGGAAGATGCGCAGCTAAAGGCTAGCTAGGCGATGATTCTGACGGTTATCATGGCAGGGATCCTTTCCGGATGGTTGCCGTTGTGTAAAATACATTTTTTAACGTTACGACATTTTTACGTTATTGTCAAATAACAAAAATATTTTTCCGGTTGCAGCATCAACCTTTTTTTGAAGATTTTGCCGGCTTCGGATACATTACAAAAACAGGGCACTTTTACATTTAAGCGTGTTACGCCTGAGGATTTACCGACGCTGTACCAATGGTTTAAAGAGCCGCACGTGCAACAGTGGTGGCCGGTGCCGAAGAACGATGAGTTCTTCGATTTCTTTCTCAAGCGTATTAGGTCAAAGGATACCTTTGCCTATCTTGCTATGATGGACGGTACACCCATAGGCTACATTCAATACTATTATATTGACCGCAACAACCCTAAAGCTGGCTCATGGCTACCTGAATTGCCAGAAGCTACGGTTGGTACCGATCAATTTATCGGTGATCCTGCCTACATTGGTAAGGGCTATGGTACGCAGATGGTCAAGGCATTTATACAATATCTTACGCACATCCTGGAGCCGCATATCACCACGGTAATTGTTGATCCTGATCCAGCCAATCATGCGGCAATCAGATGTTATGAAAAAGTTGGTTTTAAGAAAGAGCTGGTATATACGGTATCCGGTGGTCAGCATTTGTTAATGCGATGTGATATATGCAAGTCTACTGGTACTAACCTTTGAATATTACTTTTTTGCGCACGCTTGAATATACTGATCAACAACTTCTTCCTTATAGTTTTCTTAATCAGGACTCCTCTTCATAAAAAAGAAAAGTGTTTTCAATACATGCCGTTCGGCTGTCATATCCGTTATTACCTCTCTGACTACACCGAATTTATCAACAATTAAGGTGGTATAGGTTTCGTGCAGCGTGGAGGATATATCGTATTGTCTAGATACGCTTCTTTGATTGTCGCTTAGGGTTATAAATGGTATACCTAGGCAATTTTTTATAGCCCCAAGCTCAAGTATTGTATTTGAACTTATCCATACAATTTCGGCAGCATAGCCTTGCAACCAGTCATAAGCCTGCGCAAGAAAAAGAAGGTGCTTTTGCTGTATTGGCGTATCTTTTTCAGGTAAAAATAATAAAACACGCCATCTGTTATTGCTAGAATCATTAAGCTCCCAAATCTTTCCTTGTTCATTTGGAAGCTTAAAATTTAGGGCTTTTTCGCCAAGCAATCCCCATGGCGCCGTTTTTGACTGAGTAAGCCCTGTCTGGGCTTCTTTTTTTTGATTCAGTTTTTTTGTAGTAATATTTTTTTTTATAAGAAACATTACTATTTCGAGAAGATGTGTTTCAACAACCGATGCTTGAATAACTTTTCTAATAACTCCCTGTTCATCAACAAAGAGCGTTGTTCTATCATAAGGCGTTTTTGTCACCTTATTTAACACTGTTTTAGTCTGGTCACAGAGCATAGTAAATGGTATTTGCAACCTCTCTTTGGCATCTTTAACCTCTGCATGAGATTCACCACTGACACAAAAAAGTTCTACATTTTGTTGTGCCAACCAGGGATAAGCTTCTTTGAAAAAACATAAATCACCGTACTTGTCACAACGTTTTGGTAAAAAAAATAATATATGCCACTTGCCTTTACATTCGCTTGATGTGTGCATAACCCCTTTTTCATCTGGTAGCTGAAATCCTGGAACATTTTTATTGCAAAGGTCTAATACCGGCGAATCATCGCCATACACGCTTACCCACACAATAAAAAAAAGCCCGAAAATAAATAGAAATTTTTTCATGGCAACACCGGTTCATTGAATTTTTGAGATAAATAGCCGGCTATATTTCTTAGCGATTCTTTAACTTCCTGATTTGGTACCTGAAAAAGATAGTTCTGATTGGCTTCATTATACGATTTGATAGTCACATAACCTGTTTGAAAGAGTAATGTTGTAAGTGGAGTATTTTCCGGCTCAAAGGTTGCTAGCTCTTGAATTGAGGCCTCCATGTATTCAAGTTTTTCAACCGGATAGCCATTTTTTTCAAGGATGTTAAGTAAAACGGTTGGCGTAGCAGATTCGAACCAATAATTTTCAAATAAGGATGTATCAAAACATTTTAATATGGAGATTGGTGTATACAATCGGCTTGGTTCAGCACCTTCCAACGAACGTAGAGCTAACGGCTGATCTTTCCAAAATTTATAACCATCGTACCAAAACCGCAATTTATTTTTGAGTTCTTCGGTCGATAATTGCTGATCATGAGCAGTTCTTACAAGATAATCATCAAAAAATATATTTATTTCTTCGTCAGTATACCCAACCAAATGGGCATATCTGGAATCCATTGATATGTCTACCAGCTGATTAAGGCCAGAGAATATACTTGTCTTTGAAAAGCGGCTGACACCAGTTATAAAAACAAATCGTAGGTACTCATCCAAGCCCTTTATAAACTCATAGAAAGCCTTCAGTATTTCTCTCATTTCATTGGCTGTTTTTAGATCATTGATATGCTCAAGGATTGGCTTATCGTACTCATCAATAATTAAAACTACTTTGTTTTTGTCACCATATTTTTTTAATAAATTTAGTGTTAATTTTTTAAGCATCTCTCCGGGCGTTGTATGTGCCAAAGGTCCAACATCATAGTGCTCGGCACTATCGTCCAAGTGACGCATAAGGCTTGCTGTTAATTCTGCAGGAGTTCTATGGGCAACCAGCAGTAAATCAATGTGGATTACTGGATGCACCTGCCAAGCAAAATCAGTATTTTTTTCAATCCATAATCCATTAAAAAGATCTTTCTTGCCCAAAAAAAGATCTTTCAATGTTGAGCATAACAGTGATTTACCAAATCGTCGTGGACGAGAGAAAAAGTAACAATTGCCCTGAATGAGCTGGTATATATACTTTGTTTTATCAACATAAATACAATTATCATTAATAATTTTTGAAAATGTTTGGATACCAAGCGAAATTTTTTTCATAAACAACGTCCTAATCTTTCCTGCCAAGCATTACAACCGGCAATAACCAATATTACAGATCAATAACATGTTATTCTAGCATGCGCCTTGGCTTAAGTTCAATAGCAAAAAATGTATCGTGATGAGATCTTAATCGTTCATCCACAACATCCACAAGGGCCGCCGTGATCACAATTGCGGCTCTCGCGGTTCGATTCAAGTGCGGCAAACTCGTCGGCTAGCTTGTGCAAGCATTGCATCTGTGTTGTGAGTGGTGCCAAACATAGCGCCAATCATGAGTAACTTTTTTAATGAGAACATAGAGGGCCCTTTTCCTTGGAATATACATTTTTGATGTGAAGACATTATTACAGGATACTGGATAGCGTGGACATGACAAGCCCTTTGAAGAAATAGTCTTTACGACAAACGGCGTAGAAAGCCCACTCGACAGCTTTAGCTGTGGGATGAATGCGCCACATAAAAATCCTTATTATTCTGTTGCCATAAGGATAACAAATTGCTAATATGGCATCTATGAAAAAAAGATGAACGACAAGCAATAAAGCAGTATTTAACGTGGGATATCATTTAATATGGTGTCCAAAGTATCGAAGAAAAGTCTTAGGCGATGGTATTGCAGCAAGGCTCAAGGCTTTGTTATTGGAAAAAGCTGACAAGATTGATGTAACGATAGAAACGATGGAAGTGATGGAAGACCATATACATCTTTTTGTTAAGACAGATCCGACAAACAGCCCTCACTACATTGTTCAGCAATTTAAGGGCTATTCATCAAGAGTGCTGCGACAAGAGTTTGCTGAGCTTCGCTCGAGATTGCCCACATTATGGTCACGTTCATATTTTTGTGAAAGCGTTGGTTGTATTTCTGAGGCTACAGTAAAACGGTACATAGAGAATCAAAAAAACCAATGAGAAAAACGTTTGCCTTCAAGTTATACAATTCAAAAAAGAATAAGTGGCTGCATAAGCAGATTGACGCTGCGGCTTCAATTTATAACTATTGCATTGCGATGCACAAATGCTATTTCAAGCTGTGGGGCAAGCACCTGAACAAATTTCAGCTTCAAAAGCACATCACAAAACTAAAAAAAAGATCTCGATACACTCATTGGAACCTTGTACCGTCACAGGCAATTCAGGATATCACTGATAGAATAGCGCGATCATACCAACTTTTTTTCAAATACAGTCGCAAAGGTACCAGGCCTCCGACCTTTAAAAAATATAAGAAATACAAATCAATCACGCTCAAGCAAGCTGGCTACAAGCTGCTTGACGACAACAAAATAATGATTGGTAAAAAGACATATTCGCTATTTAAATCACGGGATATTGAAGGTGCGATAAAAACATTGACGATAAAACGTGATGCACTTGGTGATGTCTATCTGTTCTTCTCATGCGATGTTAAAGATAGTGAGCCAAACAGAATAATGACGGGTAAAAGCGCAGGTTTTGATTTTGGCTTAAAAATATTTTTAACGAGCTCAGATGGCACAAAGATAGATGCTCCGCTCTTTTTCAAAAAAGGTAGCGGGGCAATAAAAAAGGCGAGCCGGTTAGTGTCGTCAAAGAAAAAGGGTAGCAATAATCGCAGCAAGGCACGCGTACATTTGGCGCGGTGTCACAAGAAGATTGCGAATCAACGAAAAGATTATCATGTTAAATTAGCGCAAAAAATAACGCAGGAGCATGATTATTTGTTTTTTGAAGATTTGACTATCAAGGGTATGCAAAGAATATGGGGAAGAAAAATAAGTGATCTTGGCTTTAGTGCATTCATGGAGATGGTAGGGTATTATTGTCAGCTCACCGGAGCGCAGATGCAAGTCATTGATAAGTTTTTTCCATCCTCAAAAATGTGCCATGTTTGTAAAAAAATATACGAAGCATTATCATTGAATGAGCGCTCTTGGCAGTGTCAAGGCTGTAACTCATTGCATGATCGTGATATAAATGCTGCTATGAATATAGCAATTGTTGGGGCATCAACAATTGGGCTAGGAAATGTAAGACCACCTAGTGTGGCCATTTCTGCTTGAATCCAGAATCCCACGCGCTTTAGCCGTGGGAGTATGTCAATGGTCTAGTAGTTCAAATTGTCGACCCCAACTTTTTTTTGAAGATTTAGCCGGCTGTGGTAGACTATTCCGGTTACCTTTGTTCATCATTATGTTTATGGAAATTGGCCATGCAAGAAGATAAAATTTATGTCGGTGTTGGGAGTGATATGGGTATAGATATACTCATAAGGAACGCAGGGGAACTTGAATGAGCCATCAACCTATAATCCTCAAAAATCTTAGCGTATATTTTCCACACAAAACCTGTTTTGAGCACTTTTCCAAGCAGATTAATTATGGTAGCCGCATTGCCATCATAGGTAAGAACGGTAGCGGCAAATCAACATTGCTTAAAATCATTCAGGGGTTGGTAGAGCCATCCCAGGGGCAGGTACATGTGCCACACAATACTACCTTTGGGTATGTGCCGCAGGTCATCGACGATCACCATGATTTAAGTGGTGGGCAACGATTGAACGCAGCGTTAACGGCAGCACTGGCTAAAGATCCCTCAGTCTTATGTTTGGATGAGCCAACCAACCACCTTGATGCCAGCAATCGAAAATCATTGATGCGCATGCTACAAGCATTTCACGGAACGTTGATCGTTGTATCACACGATGTTGAGTTGTTGCGTACGTGCGTTGATGAAATTTGGCATATCGATGATGAGGCAATTACCTGCTTTACTGGGCAGTATGATGATTATGTGCGCGAGCAACACGCCGCGTTGCAGGCAAAAATACAACAGAGAGAATCACTGGACAAAGCACAAAAGAAGGCTAAGTCTGCTGTACAAGCCGAACAGAAGCGTGCGGCTGGAAGCCAGCGTGTCAACGCCTATGAAAATGATAAGGTGCTTAGAGGTGCCATGAAGGAAAAGGGGGCAAGGACTGCCGGTAAAAATAGTGGCAAGCTTAATGAGACTAAGGAGCATGTCGATGCTCAACGCAAAGAGCTGCGATTACCAGAAATCATTACGCCAAAATTTTCACTGACAGCAACGCAGGGCGGCTCTAAGCTTTTGGTTACTATCACCAATGGTGTATGCGGTTACAAAAATCCTGTGCTAACAAATATACACATCACTATTGGACCCGGAGAGCGTGTTGCCATTCTTGGCGATAATGGCTCTGGCAAATCAACACTCTTTAAGGCGATGCAGGGTGATGCATTGGTCATTCGTTCAGGGCAGTGGCATGTGCCAAAGCCAGACGAGATTGGTTACCTTGATCAGCATTATGGTACACTACCTCCTGAATCATCAGTCTTTGAAGTTATTCAACATCATGTGACCGGCTGGACAGATGCTGATATCAGGCGCCACCTGAATGATTTTCTTTTTCGTAAAAATGAAGAGGTTATGGCAAAGGTTAAGACCTTGTCGGGCGGCGAAAAGGCGCGGATCTCGCTTGCGCTGATTGCGGCTAAAACGCCCAAGTTGCTTTTGCTCGATGAAATTACCAATAACGTTGATTTGGAGACCCGCGAACATATTATTGAAGTACTTAAAGAGTACCCAGGAGCCATCATGGTTATATCACATGATCAAGATTTTCTTACGCGTATAAATATCGACAAAAGCTATTCTATTGGCGATGGGGAACTGAAGTCTACTGATCTTTGCCAATACCAAATGTTAAATATTTATCAAAAAACTTAATTAAGTAGGCGTTAATTATATCGTTAAGTTCGCATACCTTTTTATACGGCGCATTACCATTGAATAGCGCCCAAAATCGGTTATAAAAAAGGCTACACTCAATGAACGGTTCATCAGTAAACGAATTATGTTCTGCGTCGTTGATAACAATGTTATAGGCACCTGATCCTATGTTTTTGCATAAGTCCGGGACAGAAAAAATATATCGCCCATACATATTTTTGGCTGATTGTTCTTTGCTCAAGCTATGCTTATGGGCCTCTTCTTCAGAGTGCTTCCAAAAACTTGCTAACATTTTTCCTGAGCGTATTGCCATGTAAGGTTTATTAAAAGCAACCGTTGCATTGTCTCCAAGGAGGGCTCCATCCAAATTAATGCATGCCTTACAACGATTATCTAATCGACACACTTGAGTTGCAACAGCACCTCCAAAAGAATGTCCATAAATACCAATGTTTTTGAGATCTAGTCTCTTCATGAACATACCATTTTTTTGTTGATTCATGATTTCAAGTTGATCCATTAGAAAACAAACATCTTTTATGTGAATGATCAATTCACGGTCGCAACTCTCTTTTGTTTGAAGATTCTGATTGTTGATAATGCCTGTAACAATGCGCTTATCAGGAAAGGTGGTGATGGCTGTTGCATAGGTATGACCAATGCTTACTACAATGTATCCATGGCTTGCAAGTTCCTCCGCCTGTGCGGTATGATTGGTCCGCAATCCAGAAATCCCATGAGAAACAATTATCACAGGATAGTATGCATGTGCATTTGATAACGCTGCGTTATGTTTTGCATATGTACGAATAAAGCGAGCTCCATACCCAGAAAAACCGTGCTGTTCATGCGTTAACGTAACCGCATCAGGATCATAGGACGTAACTGGAGATTGTGATTTGTGTTCTTGAGATGGATACCAAATTTGAATCATAAGCTCACGATAAGGATGGTTGATATTGCGTACATGGGTTTCTTGGCGATTTTTATCAATTAAGTGGTATGCTTTGGTTCCAATAGCATGAGGTCCTTTTGGTGACGGAAAATTAAAAGAACATGCATGATTACTATAAGGCATCAACATAAAAAGTATTAGTTTGGCAGTTTGATTCATAAAATCTCCATGAGTAAGAATAATAAAAAGTCCTACAGCCCCCTACTAATCCTTGCCGGTACAAAATGTTAAATTTGGTGGAGTTACTTTGTTCTGGGTGTTTCCGTATTGATTTTGCGTCTTTTGAACAACTGGTTCCTTTAATTCTGCAAAGACCATCATTGCTATAGGGTCCCTAAATCTTAACCTAATTCTAAAATTCCCTACATTTTTAATTTCTAACACAATGACATGTGGCGCCTCGAAAGCTCCATCGATTACAGCGGCTGTTATATGCGTTGTAAGTCCTAGCCGAGCAATGGTGCTCCTTCCATCCAGGATGGGTAGGACTGTTGGATGAACGTGCAAGGCTTCAAAAGTTGCCCCTAAAATAAATTCACCGGGCCCCAAATAGAATTCTTCCTGAGTAAGATCAACCTCTTTGTATTTAAGTTCCTGAGGTGCGTTAATTTCAACCGTTTGATGTGGCTCTGGAATAAGAATCTCCCTTGCAAGATGAAGACGCAGCCCAACCGGCCTTATATTCTTCTTATCGAACTCAGGCATTATTTTAATTTTACCTTCGTCTATATATCGCTCTATTGATTGATGCGATAAAAACATAGTTACTCCCCATTATATAAGCGCTTGCAGGATATCAAGCAGCCCAGATTTTTTCAAATCAAGTGGCGCAAAAAAAGCTGTGTTTACACCCTCTACCACCAACATGCTCTGTTTCAAACATTGTAGCCCTTCAGTTGTAAGTGTTGGATGCTTACTTCTTTCGTCAGCCGAGCGCGTGCTCTCAATCAAGCCCTTTTTTTGTAGGCACCGTAATATTTGCGATGTGGTGTTAGGATCAAGCCCTGCGTGACGACCTATTTCTGCCTGGCTTATGGAGTCTCCCGTTCTTGTTAGCCATCCAGTATTTGCAAGAATGACAAATTGTGGATGAGTCAGGTCGCACGGCTTTAACGCTTCTTCCACCGCTCTTCTCCATGCGGTACTCACGCGCCATAAAAGAAATCCCGGACTTTTTTCTGGTGTGCGATGCAGGCTGAGTTTATCAAAATCAATTTTTGTGCCCTTGGGCTTGCTCTTAAGCGTGCTCATAAAATAGTTACTCCCATGCTATTGGCTATGATTTGAAAATCACTCAGAGGAACAGAGAAACAACCGCGTCTAAAGGGAAATCCCCAGCGTTGCTTGTTCTGTATAAATGAGAGTTTATCAATGAGCGGTTCAATAGCAACCTCTTTAGCTTTCTCCGGGGAGACAAAGGTAACGTCTATGCGCCATGGCACAAAGGCCTCACTCATCCGAAATTCGTAAGCGTTCCCTGTATTGATTTTGCCAATTGCCGTAAATCGGCGACACGGTGCTTTCTCTCCAAACTGCTCAACGGGTGAGTAGTACACAATCCAATCGCCAGCAGCCATCAGCTTTAAAGGTCCTCGTTTACCATGACATACTTGAGCAAAGCCACCAGCGACACCACGCATAACATGTTCACGACTTGCCACTGCGATCCAATAACGTGTCATTAACGTCTCTCCTTGTCTTTTGATATTATTGGTTTTAACACACTTTATTATAGTACGTTATATTATAATACGTATACGTATTATATGCAAGGGCGGCGTGCCAACCGGTTTATCTTCGACTTTTTTGGCATACAATGGAGGTGCTTACTAAATCTACGTTATTTGCCCGTTTCAACCTTTTTTTGAAGATTTAGCCAGCTGTGCTAGACTGTTTCTGTTACTTTTGTTTGTCATTATTTGTCATTATATTATGAGGACGTTGCTATGGAATCCCAGCTATTCCCAGATCTATCAAAACCAGAAATTAGTGCTAAAAGCACAAAAAATGAGATCCTTGAAGCGTATCAATCCCTCTTGGGCACGGTAACAGCATCAAAAAATGACGGATCCAACCAGGAGCCCAGGCGCAAAAAACAGGAAGAAGAAGTCATCGCTAAAGTTTCTGAAACAACGCTTGAGCGTATTGTTAACAATATAGCCACCGTTAAAATTTCAACTAGCCATGCGCTGGATACCTTGGAACAAAAGCTATCAGAAGAGTTCAAGCGCTTTAGTGACCTACAAGCTGCTATTAAAATAGCCTCAACTGAGCTGGAAGAGGTTCATGATATCAAAAAAAGTGCTGATAGCCTGACAGCCCTTTTCCTGGCGCACAAAGAGTATAAAGCGCGCTTTGAGCAAGACAAAGAGGCCCAGAAAAAGGCCTATGACCATGAAATAGCAGAAGTGCGTTCTGTCTGGCACAAGGAACAAGAAGAAACGGTGCGCGATAATAAAGAGGCAATCGCTAAAATTAAAAAGGATCGCACTCGCGAAGAGGAAGAGTACCAGTACTCAACACACCTACAACGCAAAAAGGATCTTGATGATTACACCACAAAAAAAGCGGCGTTAGAAAAAGAGATTGTTGAAAAGAAGGCATCTTTTGATAAAACCTTTGCTGAGCGTGAGGCTGCTATTAAAACGCAGGAAGACGAATTGAAGCAATTAAAGATTCGTGTCGAGCAGTTTCCACAGGAACTGGAACGTACAGTCAAGAACGCTGAAAAAGTGACACGCGAAACGTTAGAGCGTGAGCATCGTTACCACGTAGCACTGACCGCAAAGGATGCTGAGAATGATAAGCGCTTGGCAGAGCAGATGATAGCATCATTGCAGGCAAAAATTAAAGAGCAAGATGATCTTATCCGGCAGCTTACTGAAAAGACTGATGAGGCTGGTGATCAGGTACAGGCCATAGCATTGAAGGCTCTTGAAGGCGCATCAAATATGCGTTTTTATGGTGGCATGGTTGATGAGAAGGCCAAGACCTCTAATACATAGAGATAACGAAGCAATCAAGTGTCGCCGCTGACAAATCTCACGCCCTTCAATGGCGACACTTGATTGGACAAAACATTTAATTTGCACGTTCTAATCATCGTAAGCAGAACCTAGAAGATATTATTTTCTAGGTACCTTCTAGGTTGTTTTCTAGGTAAGTTTTCAAGAAGGCACACAAGCACTTTGGAAGGTCACAGCAAGAACAACAAGTTCGAGACTCAAAAAGATGTGCAACGATGGCGTTCTTACTGAAATTGCAACAGGGACGTTTGATCCCTACAAGCATTTTAGTTTAACTACAATCGGGTAATGAGGCTTGTTGTCAAAAGGAAACTTTGAGCAATATTTCGCCATAATATGCCAACCAAAAAAGATGATCAATACTTACGCGGTTTACGCTCTAGAAAGTGGGCAATGTCGATAATCCTATAAAAATAATCACTGGTATCAACAGATGCGCTGACACCGCCAAAATGAAATAATACGGGAACAATGCCGTAGCCAGCCGGAATAGTAAATCGTTTTATCTAATCAATTTTTTAACAAGGCGCATTGCCTTAGAGAATCCCGTTTTCCATGCTTGAGGTTGCGTAAATGTAGCAGTCGGTACCTGGTAGCGTGCAGGGGGCTTATATGAGGTATAAGAAGGTCGTGGTGGTGTATGAGAATTTGAAGTCGCCAGTTTTGCTTAAAATACGCGAAAAGGCAGTAAAAAGGGCGCTCTTAATTAAAAGAACGCCCTTTTTACTAGAATTCTACATGAATGATTCCGGCTTAGTTTACCGTTTCTTTATTGCTTGGCTTCCAATTTTTGATTAATTGTTCAAATAATACATCCATTGGGTCCTTTTCCCGTTCATCAGCTACTACAACGTCACGTGGGATAGCCTGGATAGGCTTAGTTGTGCGTATGGCCTTCTGAGCCTTATTGATACGTGTTTTTGTTTGCTGCATGCTGAGCCAGACCGTTTTAAAGTCCATGCTGCCTGCTTCCAGCTTTTGAAGCATTGGCAGGATCGAGTCCTTAACTTTTTGGTCAAGATGAACTGATTCAAGGTTTTTTAGTAATGATTGTTCTAAAAACTCCAAAAAATCGACAATTGTATTATATAAATGATCAGTTGTTTGCTGCGACTCGTCTGATTCAATTGTTGCAAGTTCATCGACAAAACCATGTTCAATGGCCTGTTTGACAATGTTATTGAGTAACGTCTTCTCATGTTTGAGAAGCCAACCGACAAGGCAAACGAGTTCAAGCGACAGCGATATCTGGGTTGTCATAAGGAATCCCTCTCTTACCAAAGACATGCTATTACCGACACGAGCGTGTGTAAGTAGTAAAATGCTTATGTTGCTATACCACGGATGGTTACGTAGCCATAGTATAAGGGTTTTTTCCAAAGAGGGAACTAAAAAACAGAAAGAATCCTTTAAATCCTTCCCAGGCAGCATTTTCTTGTTTTTTGTATATCCCCTACGACATACTAAGGTGGTATTTTTATATAAATCAGGTATCGTAAACCTTTGAGGAGAGAGGCAAATGATGTTCAAAAATGCCATAATAGCGGCGGCTGCGGCGCTTGCTCTTATGCCAGACACAGGATATACCAAAGTGGACAAATCTAAGATAAAAAAGAAAATCGAACTGGCACAGGATATTGAGGTAAAGCAGGATAGCCAGGTCCTTGGCAAGTGGTTTGATTTTCAAAGGACCGTACCGGTGGTGTTATGCCAAAAAGTACAGGCAGACTACGATGATGCGACACTTGATAATTACTTTCTGCACTATTATCGACGTAACAGCAAGCGGCTTGCAAGCTTTAAGCCATTATTACAACAAATTGTTGGGTCTGACGTTAATCTAGAAACGAGTACCGCTTTGTCCGACAAGGCCAGAAAAACTTTGCGCACGCTGCATACGTGGGCCGATAGCGATATACCGCGTTTGTTGGGGTATATAGAAAAGCATTATTCCTTGAATGAAAAAGAGCTCAAGAAAGAGGAAAAGGCTGCCGTTACCACGACAATTAATAAGTATAAGACGCTGTTTATTTTGTTATTGGGGGTAGAGGATGCAGAGCTGACGTATAATATCCTATTCAATTTTGCAGGTCGTCTCATGCTCGCCTGCTTTGACCCGGCCTATAAACTGCACAAGGATTTTACGCGATACACGACCAACCTTACTTTGCACCCCATGGCACGGCTCTGTTACTCGATTACATGGTACTATTTGGTGAGTGAGGGTTGGAAAGATTGGTCTGCAGAATCATTGAAGTCATTAAGTCATCTGTCAGCGCAGGGCAAAGAGATGGTGTATTACGCTGGTGGTAACGACCTTGCGGCATTATTAAAACATAAGGTGTATACCGTTACCATCATTGATCCTCAGTTACCAACCCAGGATCCATTTTATGCTGCTGGTTGGCAATGGCTTGTTAAAAATAAACGTAAGGGCAATGGTATCGGTGATCGTGTCATGTTGTCTACCATTGACGATGATCTTTATTTGCAACGCATGTCGTATCAAGAACATGGAAAGTTTGAGGCGACACTCTGCACCGGTAAGGTAGTAACGTTGCCAAAGAGCACAACGGTGTGGCAGGTGCGCAGCAAGGCATCAACCAAGGTTTTGGGAATTATCACTTTTCATCGACGTTTTTGTGAGCAACAGGACTTTGACTTGAAGGCACGCCAAATACCTCTGGCCTCATTTAACGAGATGTATTTTATTGCAGCGCCAAAGTGGATTGGTGGTTGGGGTATTGATGTCAGCCAATTTTCGCCATCATTTGCATTTTATGTCAAACAACTGCCATACAGGGCAACCAAGCGATTACTAAAAAGCTTTAGTCAGGGTGATAAAGATGACTTTTCGTTTATTGTTTTAGGTAGTGATGCAACGTAATATTAGGCATTTTTTGAAGCTTGAGATTGACTTACAAGGCGCTCGTCCTTGGTTCGTCCTTCGAGACGGCTCTTACGAGCCTCCTCAGGATGAGCGGGATAATTTTAAATATCCCGAGGACCCCGAGCAAGCCTTGCTTGTCGAGGGGCATGAGCGGAACAAAGCGCTCACCCTGAGCTCTGTCGAAGGGGTCGAAGGATAGGAGCGCCATAAAATGGGCCCTCTTTAGGCACTCAAATGGTTCGACAAGCTCACCATGAGGCCATTAAGGGGTTACTGAAAGCAAGAGATTTTAATGTTGTTGAGCTTGAAGATACGTGCGTATGCCATTAACGATGGCCATCGCAAGATCTTTGCGGTGAGATTTATTTGCTAAACGGGGTAATTCGCTTTTGATAAAGCCTACTTCAACCAGGACGGTGGGAACCCCGTTTAGTAAAAAGAGTCTACATTCGCCCATTTTGACGCCGCGGTCGTTGGTATGAATATTCTGTTCATGCAACATGTTCATGATGCTGCCCTGAATTTTATTAGCCAAGGTGCGGGCTTTGCTTGCCTTGTGTTGGTAATGCTTAATCAGGCGCTTAGCGGCCTGTTTATCTTGCGGCGTATTGATAAAAAGGCAGCGCGTTTTATTATGCTGCAGCAGCTTTTGGCCATCAAAATAGAAGGTCTCAACGCCTGCGGCATCGCTTTTAGCATTTCCTGCGGCATTGACATGAATTGAGACAAAAAGATCAGCCTTACATTTATGGGCATATGCTGAGCGCTCAAATAGTGATATATTTTTATCGCTATTTCGTGTTAAAAATACCTTAAAGCCATCTTTTTTAAGGAGCGCATGGCTGTGCCGGCTGATATCGAGTGCTATATTTTTCTCAAAAATTTCTTTGTTGTCAAGGCTTGCCGCTGCGCCATGGTCAGAGCCTCCGTGGCCAGCATCGATGACAATGCGTCCAGACTTTTTTTTTCCTGAGCCCTGAACGCCTGGCATGACGCTATCAGATTGTTGCAGATCATTGGAGGCATACAGATAGGTGGCGGTGTGATGCTGCATCTCATCAAGCTGTTCCTTTTTATAAATATCGATAATAACGCGATGGGTATTTTCAAGTGCGCCAACCAGGACGATAAACTGATTTTTTTCTGGTGTGGCATGATTGCGCGTCTTGGCTGTGTTGGTTATGGGTGCAAAATCAAGGGCTAAGAGGGTGTCTACGCCGTTGGCATGTGCCTGCTCGTCCAGATTCAGGTGGGTCAAGATCTTCTTTGCCTTAAGGTCCTTAAGAATGGTATCCAGTTTGGCATCATCAAACGATGATCGTTTCATGTTGGCAAAACGGATAATGACGCGTTCCCTGCCGTCTATCCCCTCGTGTGTCACGGTAAATGTTGGCGATATTGGAAAATCCAACATGATTTGTGTTGAAAAAGGCTCATCGCTTGCCGCTTTATCCGACACTTTAGCCCAATTAAGTTTATTCTCATCGGCTGCCCGGCACGGCGCAACACCTTGTATGATAATTGCCACAATGAGTGGCCATGACGAAAGCTTCATCCCTGTCTCCCCTCGTACGTATCGTAAGTATTTTCCCCACTATCACTCTACGCAATGATGAGCTGCCTACTCAATATATTTTATAAACTGAAATAATTTTGCGCGGCAATGCGCATTTATTTTTATCATCTGAAAATATTTAGTGGATGGGGAAGAGGGGCAAAAGTTGGATATAGCGTTTTTTAGAATATTTTTTTATGATAGGGCTTTACTATTGCATTCCAGATAAGCATAAGGTCCCTTCATCATGATAAAAATAGAAGAACAGATCCCACTAGCCGACAAAAATTGGTTTAGAACGGGCGGTCCGGCTCGCTATTATTGCCAACCGACCACAGAGCAGGAATGCATGCAAGCGGTTGCCTTTGCCCAGCAGCACCAACTGCCCATCTTTGTGCTCGGTGAGGGCGCCAATATTTTGATCAGTGATGAGGGTTTCAATGGTCTGGTAATACGACCAGCGCTGAGTGCCATAAGCATTAACGACCAGCAGGCAACCGTTACCGCCGGTGCCGGCGTGAGCATTCAGACATTAATTGATACCTGCCTGGATAATGGCCTGAGCGGTCTTGAGGAGTTTAGCGGCATTCCAGGCTCTATTGGTGGCGCGGTCTATATCAATATCCACTATTTTCAATTCTTGCTCAGCCAGTTTTTGACCGGCGCCCGTGTTATTGATGTGCATACCGGCCAGATAATTGACGTTGATAATGCCTGGTTTTGCTTTGGGTACAATCAGTCGACCTTGTTGGCTAAAAATCATTATCTGATAAGCGCTACGTTTACCCTAAAAAACGTTACCGATCTGCAGGCGGCCTATGCCAAGGGGCGACGTGACGAAATTATTCGCCATCGCCAGCAGCGCTACCCACGTTCTAATACGTGCGGCAGCTTTTTCAGAAACTTTTTGCCATCAGAGATATCGTTCACCGCCAATGGCCAAAAAATTCCATTTGTAGCGTATTATCTTGATAAAATTGGGGTTAAGGGAGCCTTACGGATTGGTAACGCCTTTGTCTCGCATCAGCATGCCAATATGCTGGTGACACAAGAGCCTGCCTCTACTGCAGATGTCATTGCTTTGGCTCGCAGTATGCAAGAGCGCGTCCAAGAGCAGTTTGGTATGGTGCCGCAATCTGAGTGCCAATTCATTGGCTTTGCTCAGCATCCGTTGCTATAAAATTCTGTTGCCTTGAATTTTAACGATGCTCCCTGTAAAATAAGTCTGAATTTCGACCATGGATGGATGAAATTATGTCTGAATTTTAACCATGGAGTTACGGATGAAGCGTTTTGTCGATTATTTTTTGCACAACTGGAAAACAAGTCCTCTGCGTAAGCCACTCTTGATTAGGGGGGCGCGGCAGGTTGGTAAAACGTATACCGTACGTGAGTTCGGCAAATCTTTTACATCGTGTGTTGAATTAAATTTTGAACTCCTCCCAGAGGTTAGAGATATCTTTGAAAAGGATCTTGATCCCAACATTATCATTAGAAAAATTTTTGTTTTAACTAAACAAACTATTATTCCAGGGCAAACGCTGCTTTTCCTGGATGAAATTCAGGCAGTACCTAATGCAATCATAGCGCTCCGCTATTTTTATGAGATGATGCCTGAACTGCATGTTATTGCAGCCGGATCACTGATTGACTTTGCTATTCAAAAGGTAGGGATGCCGGTTGGAAGAGTCGCTTCAATGTACATGTATCCATTATCCTTTATTGAATTTTTAGCCGCAATGGGATATTACGGCATCATTGAAGAAATTTTAGAGCACAACGCAAAAACCGAGATTGCTGACGTCTTTCACCATAAATTTCTTGATTTGGTTGGGCATTATTTGGCAATAGGGGGCATGCCCCAAACCGTTGCTTGTTGGCAGGCGATGCAAGACATACATATGTGTTCAGAGGTACCGCGCACATTGATTAGTACGTATAAACAGGATTTTGAAAAATATGCACAGCGCTATCAAATTGCGTATCTCAATGTACTCTTTACGCACATCCCTCATCAGCTGGGGAAAAAATTTAAATATAGCGATGTTGAAGGTGATTACAGAAAAAGGGAACTCGCACCATGCCTTGATCTTTTGCTTACCGCTAATATTGCTCATAAAGTAATGCGTACAGCGGCCCAAGGGATCCCGTTAGGAGCTCAGGCCGATTTACACATATTTAAAATCTTGCTCATTGATGTTGCCTTAGCCCAATATGTCCTCGGCTTAAAGACAGGCTCTTGGATGCTCAAGCCCTTGGAGGAATTTGTTAATAAAGGTGAGTTGGTTGAGGCATTTGTTGGGCAAGAACTTATTGCCTATGGCCATCCTATGCACGAGTCTCAATTATATTATTGGCAGCGAGAGACGCGTGGAGCTGAGGCAGAGGTTGACTATGTTATTCAGCAAGAAGCCCAGGTAATACCAATTGAGGTAAAAGGTGGTAAAGGCACGGCCATGAAGAGTATGAAATTATTTTTAGAAAGCCACCCAGCATCAACGTACGGCCTTCGTTTTTCTACCAATAACTACTCGCTTTATGAGAATATTCACTCATACCCGCTGTATGCGGTTGCTAACATTATTGCCGCCGCTGATGAAAGTGTCAAAGCCGCTCTTATGTCGTTGTGTAAACATTAAAATAAAATCCCATTGAATTCAAAACCCTTGGCCAACCCGCACGCGCACCAGGCCGGTAGGCTGGCAATAGTGCGCAGCTACTTTATTAACCTGCTCTAACGGTATCTGCTGTACTCGTTCAAGGACCTCATCATAGTAGTCAAAACCAAGATCAAGGGCATCCAGCGTACACATCATGCGCGCAATCGACATATTTTCTGTCACCATATCGATAAGATCTTTAAGGTACATAATACGCGCCGCGTCAAGCTCTTGTGCCGTGACGCCTTCCTTGGCCACGCGCTCCAATAATGCCATAACACGCTCCTGGGCAATGGCAAGATTATCGGGATTAACGATCATGCCACAATAATCGAAGCCTCGCTCCTTGGTAGCATTGGCGGCAAAAAGCCCAAACGCGTTATAGAACAATCCTGTCTGTTCACGCAGTTGGTACATGCGCGAGCCCAGTGAACGGAAGCAAATCGTATTTAAAAGCTTAAGCGGTACAATATCGCGGTCATAAATGGTCATCGTTGATGGACGTCCAAAAAGCAGGACTACTTGGTCACGCAACATCTTGTGATCAATCGAAGCTGTTTGGCTTACCCGTGGTGTTGGCACAAAACGCTTCTGCGTACCCTTTTCCCATATTGTTACATGATTTTGTAGATAGTGGGCCATATACTCGGTGTCAAAATCACCAATAACGGCTATAGTCATATTGATTGGGCATACATAGGTAGCATGCAGCTGCTGCAGATCGGCAAGCGTTAACGCCTTAACTATTTTAATGGCATCATCAAATGTCCATTCAAATGGGTGATCATGATACAACGTATTTTTCAAAAGCCGCATACCAACATCTTTGGGCGAATCTTTTAGCTGCGTGTATTGCTCAACATAAATCTGTTTAAGCTTATCCAGCGCCTCTTGTCCAAAACTGGGATTGGTAATGATATGCAAGAACCGCTCAAAAAGCACCTCAAAATCTTGTCGCAAGCAGCTGAAGCGTGCGCCCTGCGCATCAAAAGCATAGCTTGCGCCGTTAGATTCAAAGAGATCAACATTCTCTTTTTTGGTGTATTTTTTGCTACCTTCCATGAGCATTTCCATCATGATTTCAAGGCTTATGCCTTCACGGGTATCGCTTAGGCAGTATGAATCCTTGAACTGACAGTTAAAGGCGATCAATGGCGTATCGTGCCTAGCCGACAGGATAACTTTAAGTGCATTAGGTAATTCTATGATCTTATCAGGCTTTGGAAACTGAAACGATAGCGGCACCGGGCTTGGGTAGGATGGTGCTGCTTTTGGCTTTTCGATCGGCGTTGTACGCTGATGTCTGGCCAAGATTTTTTTATCAAGATCGTCAGTCAACTTTCTAATGTGCTCTTTGAGCGATTTTTTTGCCTCGGGCAGCGGCACAACACACATTGAGTTCATTAAAAATGGGTCAAGGTACTGTGCCATGTACTGCTTAATATCATCACTGGTAATCACGTAATACTGATTAACCCGCTTGAAAATATTCAGCTCGTCGCCGGTGGCAAAATATGATTGAATCCACTCATGCGTAAACTCTTCAAAGTCCTGCATGTGATGAAAAAAGTTTTTGCTCTCCGTCTTGGCGATGCGCTCAAGCTCCTGGCTGGTCACCCCATTTTTGGTGACTGCAGCAAGTTCCTGTTGCACCAACTGGATACAGCGGTCGCGCATGCCAGGCATCGGCTGAATGAAAATTAAAAAAAGGCCGGCCTCCATAAATTTATACGCGCCAACGCTTACCGATGCCGCCACCTTTTCCTGATCGACCAACAAGTGCTGCAACCGCCCTGATTGGCCGGCGCCCAGCAGCAGTTCTATGGCACTGGCAACCAATTCGGTACTTGATCTAATGCCAGGAATTGGCCAAAAGAGCCCAATCTTTTCCGCTTGAACGTCTTCATACTGGACCGTATGCGTTGTGATAATGTCAGGAATGACGGTTGGGAATGGTTTTTTAATTGACGTGCCATCTGCCTTAATGCCGCCAAAGTGCTCGCGCGCCTCATTCAGCGCCTGCTTCACGTCAACATCGCCTACGATAAAAAGCGTTGCACGATCGGGGCGATAGTATTTTTTATAGAAACGCTTTAAGCTTTCGGCGTTCAGGTCTAGCAGATCCTCTTTAAAGCCAATAGTCGGCGTATGGTAGGGGTGGTACGGCGGGAACATCTGTTCCAGCGCCTTATACAAAATACAACGACCAAAGCTGTCTTTGTTCATCTTGAGCTCTTGCACCACCGCCTTAACCTCAGAGGCTAAGTGCTGATCATCAAAGCGGGCATTTTGCATACAATCGGCCAAAATGGCCAAAAATGGCTTCCAGTTATTTTTATTGGTCTCAAAGTGGTAACTGGTCACGTCAAGCGATGTATACGCATTAAAGCTTGCACCGTACTTACGCGCCAGCGTGTCAATATCGGTTTCTGAAAATTTGTCGGTGCCTTTAAAGATCATATGCTCAATCAGGTGCGCAAGCCCGCGCTCACCAGACTCTTCAACGTATGAGCCAACGTCATAGGCTATCTGTACCAGCACTTTGGGCAGCGATGCATTCTGAAATACGATCACATGCATGCCATTTGCCAGGACCTCTTTGTAGACACGATCGGTAGGGATAATAAATGATTTTTGTACGTGATTCATGGTCAAATGCCTATGTTTAATGTATAAAAAATAACTTGCCGCTGCTGCGCAACCAATAAGCGCCAGTACTGCCACTTTAACCTTTGTGGTTAACCTTGTCATTGCTGCCTCCCTTGTGGGCACGGTGTTTCATGTGCTACTCCCTCAAGTCATCCAGTGTACCCTTTTTGGCCTTGCTTGCCCACCTTTTTTGTGGGGGCATGTGGGGCCAGAAGGCTAGCTACCTGCCGATGCATGTATACTTATTCCCATCCCTCACAATCAAGATGCCGCCACTCATCTATAGTTTTATTTCGCTCGACATCATTATTTGCTTCTTTATACTCCTGCGCAAGTTTACTTTTTTCGTCTGTGGCAATGTTTTTGTTGGGTTCCATTGGGGTTGGAAGAATAACCTCAGGTACCTTATTTTGCTTCATAAATTCCCGTATTTTTTTAGGGCTTTTTTATAAACGGCGCTCGCCCTGAGGAGATTGCGAAGCAATCGTCTCGAAGGGTCGAATGGTAAAAATGCTAATATCCTACCTTTTTGCTCTGCTACATAGCTTTATGATAGTATCCCAGTCACTCACAATCTTTGTAAAGATGTTACAAACGGATCTCAGGAAGCAATGCGGCTCACCTTCAATGAGCAAATGATTCGGGTAGATAGTACAAAACCTAATACAATAATTCACAACCCACAAAAGCATCTGCTTAAAGTCAATTTCGATATTGGCCTTTCCAATAGCAACGTAAAAAATTACTTTGCTGACTTTCAGCAAGGTATATATACGACCCTGGGCTGTTCTTTTACTGCTGCTGCAAGTGCACATCAGCCAAAGGCCTGGGATATCCACGTTGCAACTGGCGTCGCGTTTTAAAGCAGGCGATTATATCCGTGAACTAAATCTATAAGCCCCTGTTTCTTGCCAGTAGGCGAGGCCAGGGGCTTTTTTCATTAGTTGCTTTTCCACCATATACCCTTAAACTATACCAAAGTGATTTTTTTCTATTGTCCAGCAACCCTTAGGAAGTTCCATGAACCGCATACAAAAGAATGTACTTTCCGTCGGCCTTGTCATGCTAACCCTCACACTAGGCCACGCCCTGGTGATTAACAGCATCAGCGGTTCAATGCGTTCATTTTTATCAGCCACCAATGTTATTATGCCACTGATAGGTTCATTAATCTCCAGCGTTGCTGGCTGTTGTGGTATTTTCTCAGTATGGATGATTGCTAAGCTGTGCATGCACGGCGTGCCAATAACCCTTGGCCTACCAACGCTTGCAGCCATGCTATCATGGGCCACCAATAACCCAACCACCGGCAGACAGATGATCCTGAGTGGGCTGTTGCATCTTGGTATTCCGCTTGCAAGCATTACGTTGTTTATTATGCATCCAGTAGGCAGCCAGGCATGGGTGTACAGCATGTATTGGCTTATTCCTATGGCAGCATGGGTCGTTGGTCGTATGCGCAAACAACAATCATTCTTTGCACAGGCACTCCAAAGCACATTCCTTGCCCACGCGGTAGGCAGTGTGATTTGGCTTTATAGCTTCACATCAACACCAGCGTATTGGATCGCGCTGATACCCGTGGTTGCCGCTGAACGGCTTATCTTTGCAAGTAGCATGACGATTATCAGCGTGATTGCTGCAGGACTGAATAAACGTCTTTGCACTCGTGATACTTTGGTCATATAAAAATTATTAAAAGAAGAAGCCCCCGAGTGCATCTCGGGGGCTTCTTCTTTATCTCAAATTATGTCCGTTTATTAGAACGGTAGATCGTCTTCAAAAGGCGCTTCGTCCTTAAAATCAATCTCACCAGACATAGCAGGCTTGTCGCTACTTGCCTTAGGGCGAGCCGCTGCCGGTCTTGGCGCAGGGGCTGCTACATGCTCTGCAGTTGCCGTCGCCGGCACAAATTCATTATTGTCAGTGCCGGTAAATGGCGATGCACCTTCAGCATCGTCAGCCTGTGCCCCAGTACCAAGGAAGGTGACACGGTCAGCAACAATAGTATGCTTGCTGCGCTTTGTGCCATCCTGTTCTTGCCAGCTATCAAGCTTCAAGCGACCTTCAACCAGCACAGGGCGACCCTTTGCTAAATATTGACGACAGCTTTCAGCCTGTGCTCCCCACACGTCAACATCAACAAAGCAGACTTCTTGTACCATGCTGCCTGTTTGCTTATTTTTAAATTGACGATTGGAAGCGAGGCCTAAACGACAGACCGCTTGGCCTGATGAAAGTTGTTTGTGCTCAGGATCACGGGTTAGATTACCCATCAAAATCACACGATTAAAACTAGCCATAATGGTATCCTTCTCTAATAAGGTTTAATTGATGCGCTCATCCCCTTCGACCCCCTCCATTCGGTCCCTTCGTTAGGACTCAGGGCTTACGGCCTTCCCTCGACAAGCTCGGGACGAGCGGGATCAATATCCCGACTGCCCTGAGCGAGCTCAGGCGAGTCGAAGGGTCGGGGCGAACGGATATGGGACGAGCACTTTTTTTTATTCATCTTGGTATCATACCACAACCACATCTTTTGGCAAAATTAGCGCGCTATCAACATGTTTTTTAATCGATTAACATTGTGCATAAACGCAACATACTGCTGATCGGCCCTATGTGTAGACAGGTACAGATCACTGACTGATTGCGCCAACACCTCTGGTGTACAGGCAGATTGGATATGTTCACGCACAAGCATTGTGCCCAGCAATAAATTTGGTAGCGACATACTGTTAACCTGCACAAGCAGGCGGCCAACTACATAGGTAAGCCACGATGTTTTAAAGCCTACGATTGTTGGGATGCCGAGCAATGCCAATTCCAATGTGATGGTTCCTGGTTTGCTGAGCGCTACACAGCAGTGCAAAATTTCATTCGATTGCACCAGCCTGACCGATTGATAGATTGACTCAAGTCCATGACGCCGCACAACGGCAGCAATCAGCTCCGGTGCAATTGACGGCGCCAGCACCATAACAAAGGTAACCTCAGGATGACGCTGCTTTATAAGCTTGGCCGCTTGCAGAAAGATTGGTAACAGCGTACGCATTTCATGCACACGTGATCCCGGCATCAACCCAATTGTAGTGCTTGGTTGCCCCTTGGCCGGCGCAACATCACGTAGTTGCTCGGCAACTGGGCAACCAACCCAGGTTGCATCAAGCCCACGTGCTTGATACCAGGCTACTTCATGCGGATAGATCACCAGTACCCGATCACAATCTCGCTGCAGTGCCTTCAGTCGCCACGCCCCCCAGCACCACAGTTGTGGCGGCGATAGGTAGGTAATGGTGATGGTAGGCTTGAGGCGCTTAAGGCGCTTAATCAAGCGCATGTTAAAGCCTGGAAAATCTACCACGATAACTTCATCAAAATCATGCTCGATGATATACCTGCTTACCGACCGCAAAAGGCCAAGCAGGCGACGCAATGCAGGGATGATTTCGATAAGGCCCGAGACATTAAGGCGCTCTAAGCGCTCGTAAAGAACAATGCCCTGGGCAACAAGAAGATCTCCGCCAATGCCATGGATAATGCAGGACTGATTAAGCAGTTCTCGTTGCACATACCAAGCAGCCAACCGATCGCCAGAGAGTTCGCCAGCTAGAATAAAGACTTTTTTCATACTTGTTTAAGCAAGGCATCATCACGCATCATACCAACCACATGAGCAAGCACATCACGCTGCAGCGCAAGTGTTTTATTTTCAGATTCAAGCAACGATGTAGCTACACCGCCCTTTTTGGCACCGGTCTTGAGCCGTTGGTGGCACGATTTAAGCTGATCAAGCGCGGAAAATAGTTTTTGCTCGGCGGTGGTTATCATGCTCAACGTTGTATCAAGGCAACCCTTTTTTGCCTTTTTAAAGGGCGCATCATTGTCAATCAGCTTGCTTACCAGCGCAGAACAGGTCTTTTGCACCTTTGCAACGTCAACCAGCAGTGTGCCAATAATGTCTGTCGCACTGGCACAGGCAGAAAGCATACTAACGGCCACGGTAGTATCAGCGCTTGCAGCCACCTGCTTTTGCATTGATGAAAGTGCGTGTTGGATAAGGCCAAGTTCATTAAGAATAGCGGTTGTTCCTTCCACGACCTCCTTGGTTGTTGAGCCAATCGATTCCTTAAGCGCATTGGCTGATAATTTTTTCTTCTGTGTTGATGGCTTAATGATAAACGCCAGCTCGTCTGGCTTTTTAGGCTCAACGGTGGCATCGGCACAGGTGGCTTGGTTTACCATACGAAGCTCTGAGGAGCGAAGTATTTGGCTTGCAAAGATGAGAATAATGCATATGCTAAGATTTAAACGCACTGACACATAACGCATAACGGCATTCTCCAAAAAAAAGCGCCAAGGATGTAATGTCCTTGGCGCATCATTTATTCTATCAATATTTTTTAGTCATTTGATTTTTTTTCATTTAGAGGTGTCGGGCCGCTGCTGCTCGAGGATGAGCTACTTGAGCTACTGCTTGAAGCGCTGCTGGAACCAAGTGCTGAATCATGTTTATCACAGCCATTTTCATGATCATGATCATTTTCATCATGACCACTAGACTGTTTTGGCGCATCTTTTGGCGAAATCGGAGCAGGTGGCGTTGGAGGTTGGTTAAAACCCAATTGGTCTTTGAAGTACGCTTGCTTAGCTGCAGCTAAGACGTGATTGTTGAGCTTCTTGTCCTTACCAACAAGCTTATAGCCTTCACGTATCTCTTTCAATTTCTGCTCTACAGCCTTATCACCCGCATCTGTAAGAGCAGTCTTAGCCGCATCAACTTCAGTTTGCTTCGCAGCAACTTTTGTTTGCCATTCAGGATCACTATACCAATGCTTCCAAGCCATAACGCCTGCTACGCCAACACCGATACCAAGCAATCCTATCAAAATACGCTTGTTTCTTTCTTTGGACACTTTTCTTTCTGCAGCCTTTGCTACAAATCTTGCTGCCGCTTTGCTTTGCAGAATATCACACAAACGCATATCGTTTTCTTCGATACCCAAAGCTTTTGCCTGAGCCAGAAGCGCTTGATATGCAGCCTCTTGCTGTTTTGCTTCGATTTGGGAACTGGTTGCACCTACACCCAACTCATCAAGCCAGGAGATGAAAAGGTCGGTCAACTCATTAACAACCTTAAGTTGCTCGGCATTTAATGCATCTCGGGCTGCTTGAGCCTTTGTCTCAAAGTGGGCAACAACCGCAGTAGCTTCATCTCTTACTTCTGCCGCAACTGGTGCGTCTTGTGCCTGCAGCATAACAGGCTCATCCTGTGCAGCAGCTCTTGATAGTGATGCAACAGCAAGAAGCGCTGCTAGCAATAATCTTTTTTGTATCATAAAAAAACTCCTCGATACTTGTTACACTTATTTATTCTCGCTATTAACAACACGTCGATTGCGCAAATCCTGTGTTAGTGGAGTAAGAATATCCCATTTTTTGAAAAAAGCAATTGCAGAAACACTTCTTTAGTTACCATACACTTCTTGCACGGCTCGGCGTATGTAGTGATATAAGGACAATAAAGAAAAAAAGCTAAGCAGCACGAGTAAAATATTGTGGATTGTTTGTGAGTACAACCCCAGAAAGTAACAGATGAACAGCCATGCAACAAAGATTATTTGCAAAAAGGTTGCCGCCTTGCCCCAGATCAGTGGCTGCATGGTAGCTCCTTTGTATTTAAACAATAAGAGCAGAGACCCAATGAACATCATCAACTCGCGGCACACAATGATAATAAAGAACCATAGAGGGATGTGAAAAAAAGCAGATTGTGCAAAGACCAGCATGCAAAACGTTCCCAGAAGCAAGCACTTATCCGCGATGGGATCAAGCAACGTACCCAGCTGCGTCTGCTCATTGAATGCGCGTGCCACATAGCCATCAAGCACATCTGTTGCCGAGGCAATGATAAAAATAATAAACGCGCTGCACCATTGCTGGCCATGAATACTGGTCATCACCCATGGTGTTAGGACAAGGCGCAAACAGGTCAAAGCATTTGATATGGTTACCCAACGCAGGGCATTGCTGTGTTGCATCATGCTAGGATCCTTGCTCGTGATGCGTTGCTGTGCGCCATGTAATTGGCCACCCGCATGTTACCAGGCCCTGTATTGTATGGTATCTGGCACCAAAGTCAGCCGCCACTAGTGATAAACGCTCAAGGCCCTTTTGCGTTTTAATCAGTGGGTCAATACCACGAAATTTTGTTTTTACTATAAGATCGGCATGTGCTAGGTCAGGGCATATGTCGTACGATTGTTGCGCCTGCATAAGCTCGTGCACCCCCTGCTGAACCGATGGCTCCTTGCACGTAACAAGTGTGTTCCACACCGTCTGGTCATCTGAGAAATGGATATCATTAAAGCTGAGCATGTTTGCATCTACCGCCAGCCGCAAAACGTGCGCTGCTCTAGTTCCGATAGCATGACAATCTGGTCCGCCCCATTGCCACATGGTGTGGTCCAATGAGACGTCGGCAAGTTTTTGTGCAAGCGTAGCATCGGTGAAAAACCAGGTATCGTGCTCAAAATGTAAGTGGTTTAGGATGGCGGGAACCTCTTCCTGTTTAATCATACCGGTCAGCAGCCCTGCACGTAGATTATATTCAATGCGATCAGCACACAGGTCGGGCAGCGGCAGCTCGAGCGCTGTGTAGGCAGTATTTTTTGCAAGCGCCGCTTGTAGATCAATACCGTACGTAGCAAGAAGTGTATCTATGCCCCATTGCTTGAGGTACCACTCATGAATATCATCTTGGTACGCATCACCAAGCGGTGAGCGCTTAAAAAGGTAGTCACCAACATGCGAAAATACGGTGTGCGATGCATCGTGTAAAAGGCCGGCAATCTGTTGATTTTGACTTGCTCCATAGCGGCGCAATAGCACAAAGACGCCAACGCAATGATCATAACGAGTGTAAGAATGTTGATTGCTACGCACGTAATAATCAACGCCATACTGTTGTACTTTTTTAATACGCTCCATCATTGGCGATTGCAATAATTGTAAGAGCACTTGCTCATGTATTATAAAATCACCGTAGGGGGTCTGTAATGTTTGCGCAGGCAACAATGCAGACGCTTTGGCCAGTACTGGCGCCACCGACAATGGACCGGCCTGTAATGCCCCAGACCCATGTGCATGTATGTTCATGTTTGCAACACTGGTGCTGAGCACAAGCACAGCGCGTATCAGTCGATTTATAGCCATCATAAAAGATGCTCCTTTTTTTCAAAAAAGCCTTAGTTGTACGTCATTATTAACACAATTCATTTGACAATAACAAGAACCACATTATCTTATGAGGTCATTGTCCGCTGTTAAACAAGCAGCTTACTAAAAATATCAAGATTGTACACGTTACACGAAGAACTTTGCATTATGTTTTTGCACCACTACCTCTCCATAATCCTGGGCACATTGATCATCGCTAGCGCTACGCCACTGGCAAGCCAAGCAGCGGCAATCAGTAGTAATGATAATAATGATGACTGGCAAGCAGATGAGCTCCTAATGGGCACGTACACGGCCGTTATTGACACTATTAAAGAGATCTCTGGCAGGGTCGCAGCATTGCCAGAACCGTTCATTAAGATGGTGGACGAAAAACTCAACGGCACCAAGAAACCATCTGATGACCTGGTGTTTTACGTTATTGATAAAACATTACTGCTGTGCAAAGATCTCGTTACCGCCCAAGAAAAAAAACAATTGGCCGCAGCAAAAAAAGCGCTTATCGATGGCTTAAAAGCGTACGTGGCACAACGATATACCTACGCTATTGATCCTAACATGGCAGTATTTCTTGATCATCAAAACCCAACGTTCACCATCACCTTTGAAAACCCAGAGGGTAAAACGAAGACGCGTACGTATAAGGCGAGTATCAACCTTATCGGTTTAAACCTTGAGTGGGCCTTACGCTTTAACGCCATCTTCTTTGTCGGTCCTGCGCTCAATTTTTATGATAGCAACAAGACTATTCAGCTGGGCAAAGGTTTTGAAATTTTCCCAGCAAAAATCATTAATTTTCCCAGACGACTGCGTGGACACATAAAATACTGGGGCAGTGAGGAGTATAAAAAAAACAGCGATATATTGACCAAAGAAAAAGTAGTTGTTGAGGCTGCGATGGTACAGGAACAAAGATTAATCAATGCGATAAATGCAAAGTATCCTTTGTTGCAAAAAAGCCTTAAATGGCACGGGGGCTCTGCAACATTTTCTAAACGCACTATAACTGACGAAAATGATCTAAAGGAAATACACAAGGCTTCGGCCAAACAACAAGAACTCTCGGCAGCATTTCAAAAGCAAACGATAGCCGCGCACGATGCTGGCATTGGTCATAACCCCATCCCAAACATACTTAACTTTTTGGGCATCCAATACATCCCTTTTGCCACTATGCCTGGCGGCATGGTCGTATTTACGGTGCCAGTTGGCGCGCATATGTTGCCGTCATTGTTCGGTTATCACCATGACACCGCAATTCCCATCAACGGCTTTGCCAGTCTGGTTACTGGCGGCACCCTATCACCACACGAGGAGGGGTAGGCAATGATTTTGAATAATGGTATGCGCTCATATCCTTCACTCTACCCAATACAGGGCGTTGGTCCGTTCGCCCCGATGGAGAACCCGCAGGGCGTTAGCCTGAGCCATTTAGGCGAAGGTTCGAATGGAGGGGTGCGAACGGTTGTTGCGCGATTTCTTTTTGTAGCAGTGACCCTTTGTCTCGCATCACCACGAGCCCTCTCTGCCAATCTTTCACCTGAAGAGCAGGCGTACGTCACCGAGCAGAGTAATATCCTGCTGAAAGAAACGCTTACCTGCATGGAAACCATCGCACAGCGGGTGTCAATACCACCGGTACGCCTGACTGCACAATTGCAGGCTGCTCGAAAAGCACCAGACACCTTTCCCCCAGAAAAGCTCATACCGGTGATTAGTACGGCACTTGCTACGTGTAACAAGGTTATGACGCCTGAGGAAAAGCAGAAACTTACCAATGTGAAGAATCAACTTGTCAAAGAATTACGTGACCTAAAAATCATCGGCTATAGCTATTGTAGAAGCGTAGGTATAGCCTACGGTTTTGGTATCCAAATACTTCGCTTTGTTGTCACGTATAAAGATTTTTATGGCACCGCCAAGACAAGAACGTATCAGACCGCGTTTCCTACTGGGGGGCTCAATTTTGAAATAGCCCCGCGGCTGAATTTTATATTTTTTCTCGGCAAGGATGACAATTTTTATGATAGTAACAAGTTCATTCGGCTTGGCCTGGGCATAGAGCTTGGTGGGCCCTTTTGTAGGCTGACCTACGTTCCCTTTAAAAACACTACTGGCGGGCTGCTTATTGTTGCACTCAGCCCCGGCTTAACGTCCCCAGTCGCCCTCTCTGTTATTCCGCCTGGAATGATCTTAACGCCGGTGGCTTAATACCGTAGTTTTGCTATACTAGCGTGAGCTTGAAAATCCTGTATATGGATCCTGAAACAAGTTCAGGATGACAAAAATGTGATTAACTACCCCCCTACCATTGACGGCTATACCATGATCCCAAATGAAGTCCTATTTATCACCCACGTCGCCCTGGTGTCAACGTTCACCCTAGGCTCAGTCGCCTTAGGACAGGGCGCGCTCACCGCCATGATCTGCCTATGCGGCATCCTGTCTAATATCTTTGTTACCAAACAGATCATGCTCTTTGGCCTTGAGGCGGTCAGTACCGACGTCTTTGCCGTTGGCTGCATTGTGGGGCTAAACATGATGCAAGAATATTATGGCAAGGCAGCCGCTAAGAAGGCCATTTTTGTTAATTTCCTGCTCCTGGTCTTCTTCTTGATCATGTCACTGATGCACCTGGCCTACATCCCCAATAGCTTTGACCAGATGCAAGAACACTTTAAGCTCTTGCTCAGCCCAATGCCGCGCATTGTTATTGCATCCTTTAGTGTGTACCTGGTCGTACAATTGATTGACACACAGGTGTATGCCTTCTTGCTGCGCATCTTTAACGGCAGGTACGTAACAATGCGTAATCTTATAGCATTAACATTCAGTCAGCTGCTGGACACCGTCCTTTTTTGCGTAGCAGCACTGTACGGCACCGTGCATTCAATTATCCCAATTATGATCATCAGCTATGCCATAAAAATGTTTGTTGTGCTGTGTAATACCCCCTTTATTCGCCTTTCTAAGCGATATATTAAGCCAAGCCCATACTTCGTCCAAGCGGAGTTTATCCTGCCGTGCCCGCCGAAGCCTTGCGCGAAGGCCGGGAGCAACGTCGAAGGGAATGGCAAGCCATGAATAATACACCCTTTCGCTTCCAACTCATTCACCGCTCTAAAAAGTCACGCGCTCGTGTCGGCAGAATCCATACACCGCATGGCGTCATCGATACCCCAAGCTTTGTAGCCGTTGGCACCAATGGCAGCCTTAAGGCGCTTGATAACGTTGATGTTACTGGCCTTGGGCTGCAGCTCATGTTTTGCAATACCTACCATCTCATGTTGCAACCAGGCACTGAGATTATTAAAGCGGCCGGCGGCATTCACTCATTTATTAATCGCGCGGGGCCAATCATTACCGATTCTGGCGGCTTTCAGGTATTTAGCCTTAAATACGGTGGCGTGCATGAAGAGCTTAAGAGCAAGGGAACGAAAAAGCTGAGTAACAGCATTGTTAAAATTACTGAAGAGGGGGTAACCTTTCGGTCGTACCGCGATGGCGCGCGCGTCGTGCTCACCCCCGAAACCTCAATCCAGGCACAAAAAGATATCGGTGCCGATATTATTGTAAGCTTTGATGAGCTGCCTCCCTATCATATGCCACCACATAAGCTTAAAGAAAGCCTTGAGCGCACCCACCGCTGGGAAAAGCGCTCGCTCGATGTTCATCTGGCCAATCGCAATAATCAGGCACTGTATGCCGTCATTCACGGTGGCCTTGATCCTGAACTGCGCACCAAAAGCTGCCAGTATTTGACCGGCTTGCCATTTGATGGCTTTGCCGTTGGCGGCAGTCTTGGTAAAACGCGTGAAGAGATGTTCACCCTACTCAACTACGTGATGCCACAGCTTCCAGACGATAAACCTAATCACCTGCTGGGTATTGGTGATCTAAAATCGCTTGAGCATTGCATCCCTATTGGCATTGATACGTTTGATAGCTCCCACCCAACCAAAGCGGCACGTCACGGCCTCTTGCTTACCAAACAGGGCAATAAGCGGGTGATTGCAAGCGGTAATGCATCAGTCTTTAGACCGATTGAGGACGACTGCACCTGCTACACCTGTCAACACTACACCCTTGCCTATCTTTGCCACCTCTTCAAAGCTCATGAGCCTATAGCGCTCAGCTTGGCAACCATTCATAATGTACACTTCATGATTCACTTAATGGCTGATGTGCGCGAGAAGATTTTGCGCGATGAAGTTTAGTGTAAAAACATTGGACAATACTATAGAACCTGTTAGCATATCCACTCGCAAACTAGAAACATTGAATCGCAAGACGTTAAAGGATTTTTTCATGATTCGTAAGATCAGTACACGCCCGTATCTTTTTGCATTATCAGCTGCGCTTTGTATTTTTTCACTCCAACAACACATTAAAAGTGCACCCAGCAATGAAAAAACAGTCAGTAAACAATCTGATACTGTACAAGAGCAGGCACTCAGTCTTGTAGAAAAAATTGCTAATAACGCTGAGGTGCCATCGGCAAGTCTATTGAAACATATAGAGGCGGCCAGAAAAGCCGAGAGTGACCTATCCGCCGAAAAACTTGTTCAGTTAGTTAATGCAACAATGAAAATTTGTATAAAAACAATAACGAATGACGAACAAAAGGCCCTGAACAAGATTAAGACTCAGTTAGTCAGAGAACTACAAAATTTTAAAGTTACCGGCTACAGCTTTTGTGTTGATCCAAATGGTGCTTTTTTTCTTGATAATCAGGATCCACGATTTACGGTAACGTACAAAGACAATGACGGCAACGTAAAGACTCGTACCTATCAAGCCGATATTAATCTTATTGGCCTTAGCGTTGAGTTATCAATTCGCTGTCGTTGGATGTTTTTCACTGGCACCGATTTTAATTTTTATGATAGTAATAAGGTTATTGAACTAGACACCGGTATTGAATGTCGCTTTTTCCCCGCCCCACTTTTTATTATTTCTTACATACCATTCAAAAACATGAATGGAGCGCTTGTAACAATCTCTATCCCTATTGGAATCCCTTTTGCGGTGATCTCTTACGTTACCGGCGGCACGCTGACACCAGTGGTTCCTAAATAGCGCTTACACCCAAGCCTTGCATTCTCCCAGATTATCACGCTACGATAAGCACTAGTCTTTATCTGTTGTACTCACCGCCCTACGCAGGAGATTACTATGAAACATACTAGTTTATCTGGCATGATCACCAGCAGCATCGTTGCATGCCTTCTGATACACCTTCCGTTCAACGCCATGGCCCAAGATGCTCCCGCAGACCTGGGCAGCAGTGAAGCGTTCATTAACGATACCCAATCTCTGCAACCAGACGCCACGCTAGCCCCATCATTGTCACCTGAAGAGGCTGCTCAGATTAAAGCCAAGCTGGTCACCATTTTCCAGGAAAGCCTTGATCAGTTCTCGTTCAGGCGCGGGGGCCGCATCATGATGGCTGGTGGCCTCTTGCTTTCAGCAGCGGGGCTATGGCTGGCTTTCACGAAGGCAGAAACAGCTACGATTGATGATGCAGCATTTAAAGCAAAGTATCCTAATACTGCCAAAGCAAAAGAATTTTATAATGATCCCGATCTTAAAGAGGCTTTTAATGCCCACTTGGTAAGCAATCTATATCCACAGATTAAGGCTGAATTGTCCAAGAAGGATAATAAAGGTCCCGGTCATCAGAAACACTACAGCCTTCTTAGTCAGTATTTATTTGATACCACAATTCCAAGGCCACACGACCCGTACGACGACGCCTGCAAAATCACAAGCACAGCGTTCAGCACTAAACATATAATTTCTGGTGGCATGCTCACCCTTTTTGGTCTTGTTATGGCTAACTTTGGTCACTCCCTAGCACAACAAAATGAGGTCATTGCCTGCATACGTAGTATCTTGCAGAAAGAACGTGTTGCAAGTAGCGAGCAAGCATCACTCTACGTGCTGCGTCAATGGTTTGCGCTTGTCTATAAACGCCTGAACGATGAACAGTTGGTGCCCTTTTTGCCACTAATTGATAGCCGTATGGCACAAGCATTTGGTGATATTACGACCAATCAGTCACTATCAGTACAGGATCAATTTTCTCGCATGGTTGCCTTTACGCTCTTTGCGCTTGATGCAATCAATGCACGTGAAGCGTAGCACAATAACTACGCGCTTGTTACACTGTTACTATATCACTATCGACAACATCCATAAAAATCGTTACCATTAGGATCTATTCATAGGTCTAACATTTGTCGCCGGCCCCCGGCCAATTTTTTATCAGGAGTGAGCATGTCTGGGCATTCTAAATGGTCTACGATAAAGCATAAAAAAGCAAAAGAGGACGCCAAGCGCGGTAAAGTTTTTACCAAGTTGGTACGTGAAATTACAGTGGCTGCCCGTGAGGGTGGTGGTGACGCAGCAGGAAATCCACGGCTACGCCTTATTCTTGATAAGGCAAAAGAGGTTAATATGCCGCTGGATAATATCACCAGAGCCATAAAAAAAGGTACCGGTGAGCTTGGTGATGGCGCCCATTATGAGCCGTTCACCTACGAAGGCTATGGCCCGTACGGTACTGCTGTGATGATTGATACGTTAAGTGACAACAAAAATCGCACCGTATCAGATTTACGGCACCAGTTTACCAAGGCCAGTGGCTCTCTGGCAGAATCTGGGGCGGTCTCCTGGATGTTTGAACACCGCGGCGTTATTCAGGCGCAGGGGACTATTTCAGAAGACGATCTGCTGGAAAAGCTTTTGGACTACGATGTTGATGATGTAAAAAAACATGACGATGACTCATTTACGATCGTTTGTGCTATGGCCCAGCTTGCGACAGTTAAAAAAGTTGTAGAAAGCAATGGCCTTAAGGTAGAATCTGCTCAGCTTGAATGGGTAGCAAAAGATCCGGTCATGATTGAGGGCGAAGAAAAAGAAGAGGCTGTATACAAGTTTCTGGAAGCAATTGATGATCTTGATGATGTGCAAAATATCTTTGCAAACGTAGGTAACTAAATTACATAATAAAAAGCCGTTCGCCCCGACCGTGTCCGCCGTAGCCTTGCGCGAAGGCTGGATGGAGGTCTGCCTCAGGCCGAGTAGAGGGGTATGACGGCAACATAAAAAGGTGATATGTGCTCGTAAGTATGACAGGCTTTTGTAGCCGCAATGAAAATGTCTCGTTAATGCATATGGGCAATGTTGCCGTTACCGTTGAACTAAAGTCGCTTAATGGGCGTTTCTTTGAGGCTATGGTGAAGCTGCCTTCCCTATTGAGCCACCTGGAAATACCGTTAACCGCACTGCTGCAGGAAAATTTGCTGCGGGGAAAAGTTTACTTGGTGATTAAGCTTGAGGTGCGTGATGGCGTGGGAGAGACTATTATCCCATGCTGGCCCATCATCAACCAGTACACAAAGCTTTCTGCTGACATTATAAAGCAATCTGGTGTGAGTGGGCAGTTAACCCTATCTGATCTGATACAGTTGCCAAACGTGTTTATCAGTAAGCCTCAAGAGATAACCTCAGAGGATGACCGTGCTATTATTGATCTTGTCACCACGGTAGCAAAAGGGCTCGTGAAGTCTCGCCAGGAAGAGGGAGCACGTCTTGTTAGTGCCTTTGGTGCTATGCTTGAGGTGTGCAGGAACAAGATTGAGCAGGTAAGCAGCTTGTTTGAAACAGAGGTGACGCGCTATAAAGCCTTGGTCAAGGATGCAATGCAAGCCCATGCCGGATCAGAACAGCCTAATGTTGTGGTTGAAGAGCTGCAACAGGATCTGAAAAAAATGGATATACACGAAGAGATTACGCGCATAACCAGTCATCTGGCCAGTGTGACGGTGTTATTTAATGCTGCATCGATAGAGAAGGGCAAGCGGTTTGACTTTATCTTGCAGGAGCTCTTGCGTGAAACGAATACGATCATGGCAAAATGCTCGCTGTATCAGATCAGTGCGCTCTGTATTGACATTAAGGTTGAGCTAGAAAAGGCGCGCGAGCAAATTCAAAATATTGTGTGAGACACCAATGCCCCTTATCCCCACCAACATCCTCGCTCAAGCCGATAAAATCCTATTTATTGTGCCGGTCCAATTGAGCCATTTTTTATATTTGCAAAATTACCTGCGAGCCTTTGCCTTGGCTCATCCGCATATTAAGATCGATCTGTTGCTTGATCATCATGATAAGACGCGCCTATTCTGGCGCTGGAAGCATTTAAAAAAACACGTGGTATTTGATCTGCTCATCAACTGTCCATTTATACATTATGTGTATAAAGATACCCATTCACCCGGCGCCTTTAAGCGCTCCTTGCACCAGGCACGGCTTCAGCACTATCCAATTGTGGTTTCATTGATGATGCAACGGCCGCATGTCTACGCGCGCCATGCGCATACTATTAGCCCTGCTGGGGTGAAGGTTGGGATAAGAGTCGATCCTCATTGGACCAATATTGTAAGGCGATGGTATTATAAAAAGCAGCATGCAAGCTTGCCGTATTGTCCTGTCAAGACGCCAAAGGCGATAGTAACCGATACCTACACAACCTGGTTTAACGATCTTTTCGACCTGCCACTTTCACCAGCCGATGAAATGGCACAGGTGACCATACCAAATAAATGGGTGGTGTATGGCAAATTGCATCTCTTGAAGCTTGGTATTGATAAACGGAGCAAGAAATTTAGTAAAGTTTTATTTATCAATCCTGGTACCACAAGCCACAAAAACTCATGGCCGTTTGAACGCGTTATTGAATTTATTTGCGCCATCAAAAAATATGATGCGTGGGGCGACGTGAGTTTTATTATCAATGTTCTGCCTGTGCATATGCACCAGGCGCAAAAATTCTTTTCGTTCCACGCGCCAACCAATACGTATCTATTTTGTGCCTCTCACAACATTTTTCAATTAATGTCTGTCATGGCACTGGTCGATATTGTTATATCAATTGATGGTGCGCTGGTGCATCTTGCTAATGCGCTCGCAAGGCCTATCGTGGTGTTGGCAGGCCTGCACGATGATCAAAATTATCCTATAAAGCATGTGCGCAACGTGATCACTACGCTGGGCGGACGGGGATCGCTGGCCGGTATTTCTACAGCAGATATCGTGCAGGCGGTGCAGGGGATGAGTGGGTGACAATTCCATTACAATGATTATCAGTGCGGCTAAGAAAAAAATAAGTGAATCTAAGTTACAATGAATTATGATTTTTAATTTTATTGAATTGTCAGGGACTACTCGTCCCTTCGACCCATGTTTTATTTATGATGATTTAATTATTTCGTAATGGGATTGCCATCCCATACCTGGCCTTAAGAGTGTTATCAAACACTCCTAAGAACCACATGACCAGCTTGCAGCTGGACTGCTAACGCGCGGTTTTTCGCGACCATGGCGCCGAGCGCCAGCTCTTGCGCAAGCGCGCAGCAAGGACTTTTTATCTCACTGATTTGCTACGCGTGTTTTGTACTTTTTTTACAAAGGCTCCTTGCAAAACGTAAGCAAAAATAGTATTGCAAGTCATTCGCTCGAACATGCAGCCCAAGAGGGCCGCAAACTCGCGAAGCAGTGAATAACTACGCCTCTGCTTCGCCCATTTCATGGGACTTCGCATCGTCTTTTTAAGAGGAAAAAATAAATATAATTCATCAGCTAGCTCAATCGGAGGGCTGGCGCCCAGTCCCGCCGTAGCCTTAGCGGAGGAGGGGATGGGTAGCCATGACCGAGAAGTTGAGCGTATTAGCGGTTCCAAGGGCGCAGCCCTGGTTGTGGGATTTTTAAGGGTGCGCAACCGCGCCCTTAAAGCCTTGCGGGTGGCAACCCGCATCAATATAATTCAAATTATTTTATTTAAAAATGATTAAGGGGAGCAGCTTATTGCCACTCCCCTTTTCTAAAAAACCTTTAACAAAAATCACGCATACCAGTTGCCTGCGGTACTAATCGGATCAAAGTAAAACAACCTTCTTAACCCACCGTTATTCGACGACGCCGTCACAATATAATTCCCAGCGTAAGCATTCCCTTGCGGCGACCAGGCACACATCGTTGGCAGCGGCATGGTGTTTGCTGTCGCTACTACACTCGGCGTCGTCGGCGCACTTGGGTTGAACGACAGCACGTTCAGCGTTGCATTATCAAGCACCGTGGCCAGATAATTATTCGTTGGCGACCAGACGACTTGGCGTGAAATCGCTGTTGTCGCCGCTGCGCTGCCGCGTAGCGTTATTGCCGTGGTATTGGTAGTGAGATACGAAAATGCATTGTTGAACGAATACAACTGGATGCCACTGCCTGCCGTTGCAATATAGTTGCCGTTTGGCGAGAAGGCCACTGACGTGACTGGATTTGCGGTGCTCACCGTGTTGCCCATCTGGTTCAGGAGCGGTTGGCCGTTTTGGAAGATGGGGGCGGTGAAGAGCTGGAGATTGTTGCTGCTTTGATTGACCACCGCAATAAACTGACCATTTGGTGACCAAGCCACTGAGGCTGGTACCCCCGCTCCCGTTGATATGGTGCTTACTAATACCGGCGTATCAGTACCATCAAAGTAATATACCGTAATGTTACCTGCAGCAATGTTTGCCACAACAAGATAATTGCCATTCGGCGACCAGGCCACTGAGAAGGCACCGGATAACCCCGTGGTGACATTGCTACCAACTTGTGCTGGTGTGCTGCCAGAAAATGAATACACTTGCAGCACATTTGAACCAGAGCTTACTAGGGCAATATAGTTGCCATTTGGCGACCAGGCTACTGACCTTAGCGTTGTTAATCCCGTACTTACACTACTTCCTACTGCTACAGGGGTACTACCAGAGAATGAATAGACTTGTAGCGTAGCTGAAGTTTGATTTACCACAGCAAGATAATTGCCGTTTGGTGACCAAGACACTGATAGAGGACCTGCACTTGAGCCTGTACTCACAGAACTTCCCACCTGTACCGGGTTACTGCCAGAAAATGAATATACCTGCAGCGTATTGGCGGTCTGATTTACCACAGCAATGTAGTTACCGTTTGGTGACCAAGCTACTGAATAGGGATTTGTGCTTGCTCCTGTATTCACAGTACCAACCAATGCTGGCGTTCCTGCAGTAAATGAAAATACTTGTAGGCTGTTTCCAGCGTTATTTGCCACTGCAAGGTAATTGCCATTTGGTGAAAAGGCTACTGAAATTGGAGCACCCCCCGTCGTCACAGCACTACCAAGTGCAACAGCCGTTGGCGTGCTGGTGGTGCTAAATGACCATGCCTGTAGCTGGTTTGTCCCACCGTTATCGGCCGTTGTCACAAGATAATTGCCATTTGGCGACCAGGATACAGATCTTGCCGTTGTCCCCGTCGGCAGACTCGTGCCAATTCTGGTTGGCGTGTTGTAGGGCCATGAGAAGGCCTGGAGGGTTGTGCCACTCTGATTTGCCACAGCAAAATAGTTGCCGTTTGGTGACCAGGTGCCTGCAACGGGCGATGTAAGTCCGGTTGCTCCGCCTCCAGCGGATAGGATTGGCGTACTGTAGCCATTAAATGAGAAGGTTTGAGCTGTAGTTGTACCAGCATTTGTTACTGTAATGTAATTGCCACTAGGGTGCCAGGAGACTGCTTGAGGGCCGCTTCCAGTAGTTGCATTGCCGCCTACCTGGGTGAAGGTACCTCCAGAAAATGCATAGACCTGCAGGATAGCATTGGTATTATCAACTGCTGCAACATAGTTGCCATTGGGTGACCAAGCAACGGAGAACAAATAAGACATGTTTGTAAATACAGGGTTGCCTGAAGAAGCAATCGTAGGTGTACTTGTAGTGCTGAACGTAAATAGTTGCAAACTATTATTACCGTTGTTTCCCACTGCAAGATAACTACCATTAGGAGACCAAGAAACTGAAATTGGGTTATTGAGCCCAGCAGTCAGCGTAGATCCTACCCTGACCGGTGTACTTGTGCCATTGAAAGAAAATATTTGCAAAGATGGTGCCCCTGATACAACTGCAATAAAACTACTACTTGGTGACCAGGTTACCGTATTAGAAGAATTATTTTTCTGCGGTGTACCTGCAAGTGTTATATCACTGCCTACTTGTGCCAACGCTGGCGTGCTGCCAGTAAAACTCAAAACTCGCAGCAGCGTACCACTAGAACCATCAACTGCGGCAAGATACGTGCCGTTTGGCGACCAGGCAAGTGCGGTCACTGCGGTTGCCAAGGCCGGTGTTCCGCCTATAAATGCGCTGCCCAGGAGTGCCAGTGCATTGCCACTAAATGTATATATTCTGATGCTTGGCGTATTAGTGCCCACTGCAAGATAGAGGCCACTTGGGTGCCAAGCCATGTACTGAGGAGCACCACCTGTCGTTATCGTACCCAGCGAGTTAAGCGCACCAACCGTATTTGCTGTAAATGAAAATGCCCGCAGCGTGCTATCAAGCCCCCCGACGGTGATGTAGTACGTTCCCGCTGATGCTACCGGCGAGATCGAGATGCTACCGGGCAGCGTGTTGCCAAGCGCAGCGAGGGCAAGGACGGCGCCCTCTTGGCTGAGCACGTACAAGGTTGAGCTCAATGCATTGCCATCATAAATCGTATCGGTAATCGCCATGTACTGGCCATCGGCAGAGACGTCCATGCAACAGTTTGCTGACAAGTTGCCGTTCAGAAATGATGCATTCACGTTGCCCAGGATTGGTGATGAGGTGGCATTTGAACCGTTGGCAATCGTGGGGCAGTTGAAGGTGTTCAGATTGAGTGAGCCGGAATTTGCAGTGGTGCTATTGAGCATGAACAGTGCTGCGGCCATTGAGGTATTTGGTAACCAGCGAATGCCGTTTGGACACGGCGCGCCGCCAGCGGATGCAAGGGATGTATTACTTGCAGGCACAAAGCCGCCAAAGGGGGTGCCAGACATGAAGCCGTTGCTAAATTGATAGGTCGAAAATCCGGGTAAATTAGTTGTTGAATTAAGAACAATTTCTGCCAGAGCCGTGCCATTTTGGGTAAAGGTGATACCGTACGGAATGTAGCCGGTTCTGTTGATGTCGCCTAGCAAGTCCAGGGCGCCTGCTGGTCGCAGGGTGCTGGGCGCCGTTGCACAGGCAATTAAAACTGCTGTGCGCAATGCATTTTTGCCTAATGAAAACTTCATGAAACTTCTCCTAAATATGTATGGGGATGAAATAAAACGACAAAAAAATAAGTGCCTACGAAGCTGGAAGAGCTCAGTAGGCACTTTGATAGCGCTAAGAAATATAGGTAGAAATGACTACAGGATTGATTTAGGCGACGGCTAAGGCGTATGCCTACCCCCCCCCCCCACTTGATGGTTTTGGCGAATGCAAAGGCGTATTGACACGTATTCACATGCGTAATTTGCGTGCAACGGCGATAGACGTTAAAAGACTTCATGCTCCCGACTCCTTTTTTTAGCAACCCTACTCCGCCCCTACTCCGATCCGGTCATCCCGAGTGCCGAGCACGGCGAGGTGTATCGAGGGACGAAGGGCTACGAAGGGCAAGTTCGTTTTTAACGTTACCATGGCGAGAGCAAAAAGGGAAATTTATTTTTGCTTTTTGTTGATGTCCTGGCCTTGGCAAAGCGTGCGTGCTATAATGACACAAAGCAATAGGGCGTCCTTGAATTGAACCATAGACATGGGAAAATAATGAAAAAGCTACTTTATACTGGTGTAAGTGACTATAAGACTCTTATCGAAGGTGGTTATTACTACGTCGATAAAACGCTGTTAATTAAAGAATTA
>JABCZU010000005.1 GCA_013289515.1 Candidatus Babelota bacterium
CGTAAACGAAAACGCTCGCAGCGTGCTATCAAGCCCACCAACGGTGATGTAATAGGTGCCCGCTGATGCTACCGGCGAGATGGAGATGCTACCCGGCAGCGTGTTGCCCAGCGCAGCAAGCGCAAGCACCGCGCCCTCTTGACTGAGCACGTACAGCGTTGAACTTAATGCATTGCCATCGTAGACCGTATCGGTGATCGCCATGTACTGACCATCGGCAGACACGTCCATGCAGCAATTTGCTGACAAGTTGCCGTTCAGAAATGATGCATTCACATTGCCCAGAAATGGCGAGGATGTGGCATTGGAACCGTTGACTATTGATGGACAGTTGAAGGTATTAAGATTGAGTGAGCCTGAACTTGGGCTGGAGCTGTTGAGCATAAACAGCGCCGCGGCCATTGAGGTACCGGGCAACCAACGAACACCGTTAGGGCACGGGACGCCTGAACCGGAGGAGAGTGTGGTGTTATTTGCATTCACAAAACCGCCCAGAGGCGTTCCGGTCATGCTGCCATTGGCAAATTGATACATCGAAAATCCGGGAAGGCCGGTGGCGGTACTGACGGCGATTTCTGCGATAGCGTTGCCGTTTTGGCTAAAGACAATGCCTTGCGGCACATAGCCGGTGCGGTTGATGTCGCCTAGCGAGTCTAGCGCGACTGGGTATAGCGGACTTTGTAGTGAATTAACCAGCAAGAACGCGAGCAGGCGAGCGTAGCGAGCAGCTCAAATTTTGTGACAACATTTTTTTCGTGAGCATCGTAGTTTTCTCCTTTTTTAAGAAATGATGCGGTGTTAGAAATTTTCCAGATCCTCATTAGACCTTCAACTACTCTGAAGTCTTACCGGGAAAGTGTCAATCTTTTTTTGCAAAAAATTTTGGGGAAGAGGGGCTATCGCCCCTTCAATCCGGCTTAATCTTAACTTTAGCAAAAAGAATTATAATTTTTACTTTTAAGATGATTTTTATTTTATCGAATTGTTAGGGGTTGCGCGTCCCTTCAACCCACGTTTTAAATAATTTGATTTTAATATTTCGTAATGGGATTGCCATCCCATACCTGGCTTTAAGAGGTTTCCCAAAACCTCTTAAAAATCTCCATGGCCATGGCTGCGCCCTGGAACCCCTAACGCTCACTAATGGCCACGATGGCGCTTATCCATCTTCACTAAAGCCACGGCGAGATTCGCGCCACGTTGGCCTGTTGAGCTAAAGAGGATCCCTATTACCCGTAATTTTTAATGGACGTGCCGCACCTACCTCCCTTTACAAAAGCATACGCACATCTGCGGCCCGGGCCTGCGCTCAAACAGCAGCCCAGGGGGCTACAACTATCTTAAGGGGCTGGAAAGTCAAGATCGAAAATTTAGTTGCAACCTGAGCGTTGTTTTCCTTTTTTAAATCGGGCCTGTAAGGCACGAAATATCTGAATTATTTTGTTCTCAACTTGATTAATTTTTTGGCACGAAAAGCCCGTCTAAACATTTTTTCGGTAATAGCTTTGCTTGCGCTAAGCACCCACACTATCAATTCTTACAGGGTACACAAAGGTCCCTCACAATACATCATTCGGTGTCTTAGCAGCAGGGTACATAATTCTCGCGAACGGGGTCATTATCAATCGAAATTAATAAGCCCCAATGTTGTGGGGACGGTATCTCCTGCTACTAAGCATCTGAAAGCCCCTTAAAAAGAAGGCTTCCGTCATATTCTATTTTGTTCTTCACCATGCCAAAAATAACATTGATGAATTTTATACTTATAGCAACTAATGCGACAAGTGGCTCTTTCTTTAGGACTTTGGTTTTATGCTCATAGAATTTTTTAAATCCTTTATCATGGGCAACTAAAAGTACGGCAATGCGATGTAAAATATAACGCAAAAGACTTCGCCCTCGTTTGCTTATTGACGGCTTCCCATCATGGGTTCCAGAAGATTGCGCGGCTAACATAAGGCCGCTTGCCTTCTCTATTTGGCGAGGATGTCTATAATTACTAAGGCTTCCAATTTGGCCAAGAAAGGTTCCTGCTGTTACAACAGCTATGCCCTTAATCGATTTCAAATAGCGATATTCATTCGTGCGTTCTAATTGTAATTCTATCTGTTGTTCTAGCTCGGCAATATTTCTTTCAAACAAGGCAATCCTGTCAAGAAGGCTTTTTAATCGACATTCTACGGCATCGATAGCCTTCCGACTGCCTACTGTTTGGGCAAGGCTTTGAACGATTTTTGTCGCGCGTTCATGATTAATGGCAGAATGACTTTTAGTTCGCAAAAGCGTAATTTTTTCTTCAGCGCACAGACTTGATTGAATGCCACTAATGCCAAATGTTCTGAGAAATGCGAGGCTAGATTTAATGCTGACTGTTGGAAATAATTTTTCATATTCAGGTAGGTATTGGTCTAGTAGCGTTTTAAGCTTGATAGTTGCTCGTTTGAGATCAAGAGCAACATCTTCTCTGGCAATCGTAAGTACCCGCAAGTTAGCATAAGGACCATCTACACCAAGGTGTGGGGTAAACTTTCCTTCTCGTATCATTCGAGCTATCAGGACACTATCCTTAGGGTCATTTTTGCTTTGATGATTATCGTACTGTTCTTTGCAAAGCTTTGTATGATAGGGATTTACCAACATAATTGTATAACCAAGATTGATAAAATATTCATATAGAGCTATCCAATAATGTCCAGTTGGTTCAAGGCCTATTATCAAGACATTTTGATCATGTTTTTCAAGCTCATTAAGTAGAATAGTAAAGCCTTCCCGTGAATTTTTCACAGCAAGACCTGTTTTAAGTATTTTTCCGGTTTTTGTTAAAAAGCTGGCATAATGTGTATTTTTTGCTATATCTATACCTACAAACACTTCTATCTTTTCAAGCAATTCAAATTTTTTGTCGATATGCATATCGCCTCCTGTTAGGTTAATAATTAGCGTTTTTGACTTTCAGGAGGCTAACTTTTTTCTTCAAAATTTTCTAGTTTTTTCTGCCCAGCCCCGTATAGTATTCTCGCGAAGAGGAATTATATTAAACGTGCGATCCTTCGGTATGCCAAATATATTTTCCTCTTAAAAGACGAAGCGCAGGCCTACGGAGTAGGCGAAGCGAGGCGTAGCATTTTTCACATTTGCGAGTTATGAGCTTCCGGCTCATCTGTCCGAGCACTTGACGTGCAATATGATTGATGTTCACACGTGGCACGGAGCCGCTGTAAAAAAATTTACAATGCATGCGCACCGAATCAATAAGATAAAAAAGTCCCTGCTGCGCGCTTGCGCAAGAGCTGGCGCCGCAGGCGCCATGGTCGCGAAAAACCGCGCGTTAGCGGTCCAGCTGCAAGCTGGTTGTGGGATTCTTAAGGGTGCGCAACCCGCGCCCTTAAGGCCTTGTGGGTGGCAACCCACATCAATATAATTCAAATTATTTTAAATATAACTCAAATTATTTTACTGAAAAATCATTTTTAAAAGCAGGGTTGTTAGGGACGGCAGTCACTAACCCCATAACACTTGTGCAAATCCTTTTAACACTTTCAAAAGCATCCATAGCCATCACTTCAGGCAATGAAAACCACCCCGCTTTATCAACTTCGGCAAGCGCAGGCAAAACATCGCCCTCATCCGCTTCCATCAGATAGATAAAATCAATATGCATGTGCATCTCCTCTTTGGCCGTTGCCGGAATACGCTCATGCAGTATAAAACACGGCGCTGGAATTTGCGCCTCAACCGGTCCGGAAAGGCCCAATGCTGGCGAAGCATCAATGATGCGTGCACGCACACCGGTCTCTTCCAGCACTTCACGCAATGCGGCACAGTGAGGCAGCTCATTAGGATCCATATGGCCACCGGCAGGCAACCATTTGCCAAACTTTTTATGAAAGATGAGCAAAACTTTATCACGTGTTGGCGTAAAAACGTAGCCGGTGGCGGTAAAGTCATGGCGAAGTGGTTGCGTCATTAAAAATCCTTTCACTATTTTTGCAGGAACGGTAAATACAGGCTATGCTAGCCAACATAGCTTTGTTTGTAAAGGATAGTTATTATTACTGAAAGCAAAAAGCATGCGTATTAAAATAAAGAATCTTGATAGTTCATACATCGGCAAGACCATCGCCGTCAAAGGCTGGGTGCGGTCGCTGCGCAGCCAAAAGACCTTTTCATTTATCGCGCTCAATGACGGCTCAACCGTTGCCGGCATTCAATGCGTCTATGACCAGGCCTGCGAAGGGTACGAAGAGACGCTTAAGCTCATTACCACCGGCGCATCGCTCAGCATCACCGGCCAGGTGGTGGCAAGTGCTGGTAAAGAACAGGCCGTTGAAATAAAGGTGGATACCGTAACGGTCATCGGCACATGCGACGCCGAACTGTATCCATTACAAAAAAAACATCATACCTTTGAATTCTTGCGCACGATTGCACACCTCAGGCCACGCACCAACACGATTGGCGCAGTGAGCCGCGTGCGCAGCGCCCTGTCGTTTGCCACGCATAAATTTTTTCAGGAGCGTGGCTTTTTATACGTCCACACACCAATCATCACCGGTTCAGACTGTGAAGGTGCTGGCCAGATGTTCAAAGTGACGACGCTTGATGAGGGCAACCCACCAAAGACACCGCAGGGCAAGGTTGATTACAGCAAAGATTTTTTTGATAAGCCGGCATTCCTAACCGTTTCTGGCCAATTAAACGGCGAAGCCTACGCCTGCGCACTCTCTGATATTTACACCTTTGGCCCCACCTTTAGAGCAGAAAATTCTAATACCGCCCGTCACTTAGCCGAATTTTGGATGATCGAACCGGAAATGGCATTTGCTGATTTGACCGACAACATGAATTGTGCCGAAGATTATTTAAAATATGCGCTGCGCTACCTGCTGGACACCTGTGGCCAGGACATGGCCTTTTTTAATGATATGATCAGCAAGGGCGTGGTCGAAAAGTTGGAGCATGTGGTCAGCACACCCTTTGAACGCCTGACCTATACCCAGGCTGTCGATATCTTACAAAAAACCTCAAAGAAATTCCAGTTCCCAGTCGAATGGGGAATCGACTTGCAATCGGAACACGAACGCTATTTGGCAGAGGAACATGTTAAAAAGCCGATCATTCTGACCGATTACCCTAAAGAGATAAAGTCATTTTATATGCGTCAAAATGATGATGGCAAAACAGTAGCCGCTATGGACGTTCTGGTCCCTTCGATAGGAGAAATCATCGGCGGATCGCAACGTGAAGACCGACTGCCAGTACTGGAAAAACGCATGGATGAACTTGGATTGCATCAGCAGGATTATTGGTGGTATTTAGAGCTACGCAAATTTGGCTCGGTGCCGCACGCCGGCTTTGGGCTTGGGCTTGAGCGCTTGGTGCTCTTTGCGACCGGTATGGAGAATATTCGTGACGTCATCCCGTTTCCACGGTACCCGCATCACGCGGATTTCTAAGAAAATGAGGCGCTCGCTTTCGAGCGCCTCAAAAAAATTACTTCGCTAGCGACGCCGTCTCTGCATCAAGCAAAATGATGATGCCATCTTGTATCAACTGATTGGTGCTTACAAAGGTGATTGATCCGTCAGCATTAACGGTCACAAGCGCGGCCACAAGGCTTTGTATCACGCTGCTCACCGTGGCGTTATCCTGAACAAGATTGTACTTCTGCAAGATGGCCAGGACATCCTGCGTTACCACGCCATTACTGTTATTAAGGCAGTACTGCACAAATTGACTAAATTGTTGCGGGTAGTTTTGATTGAGCTCGGTAAGTATTGCCTGTAATGAAGTCAAAAAGGTACCGGCCACCGATATGCCATTAACCTGAACAATATTAGTCAACACCGTCGAGCTTCCTACCAAGCTTGTGAAGAATGAGCCTATGCTCGCAGGACTTGCCTTTAACAACTGTTGGCTGCTCATCATCACGATACCAAGTCCAAGCATTGGCACCATCACACTTTTTTTCGTTATGCTCATGAAATCTCCCTACAGATTACTAGAATGAAACGTACGATATTTTGCTATTAGACCTCTTCTGGCGCTACGTTAATACTTAAAAACGGCGCTCGTGGTGAGGAAGCTGCGCAGCAGCTGTCTCGAACCATACGAGCGTACGGCGCCAAGATCCTTCGAGACGGCCACGAAGTGGCCTCCTCAGGACGAGCGCTAGCGAGTAGTTTATCCTGAGCCTCGTCGAAGGAAGCGCCGTTTTAGTCAACTTCAAGTTTCGAAAGAGGTCTTTTACACAACCTTCAGTCTGCCAAAAACAATAAGTGAAAGTGAATACAATGTGCATTTTACAAATCCCGTATTGCCCGATCAAGCAATGCAACCGCCTCTTGGTACGAAGTCGCCGCATCAAAATGCATCGGCTTACCAATTTTGACGGTAATGCTGCCGCGTGAGCGCGGTAAGAAATGATCGTATGGCACGAGGCCTGCAAGGCCAATAATTTTTACTGGCACCACAGGTGCCTTCATCTCAAGCGCAATCAGGCCGGCGCCAGCCTTGAGCGGCGATAGGTTGCCATCGCGGCTCATCCTCCCTTCTGGAAAAACAACCACATTGTACCCGGCATCAAGCATGGTGCCCATGTTCAATAGACCGGTGGCAATGTGTTCGTGTTCATGGCGTGGAAAAGGGAAGGCGTTGAAAAAGAGTTCGGCAAGCCAGGCAAAGGTGCGATATTCTTCATACAAAACATCGTAGGCAGCAGCAAATGAGATGCGTTTTTTGATTGCAGGAGGCAGTGCAGCCATCACCACCAACCCGTCGATTAGCGAAACATGATTGGGCATAATGATGACCGGGCCGTTAATGCCGGCAAGATGTTCCAGGCCTTCAACGCGTATCCGATTGAACAGACACGTGGTAACCAGGCTGATCATACCCCGTCCGGGCATGCGCAATAGCCGTGCCCACCAGGCCCGTGGCCATGCCTTAACGCGTGGCATTTTTGTTAAGGGCTTGGCGGTGGCGATAATGGTTTCCAATTCTGCTACGGTGGTCTGCGCGGTCATCAGACGTTCATCGATCAGGATGCCATACTGCTCTTCAATGCGTGTGATGCACTCTATGCGCATTAATGAATCAAATTTTAAATCAGTACCCAGGCGCGTATCGCCATTGATGAGTACACTATCCACCCTACTCACCTGCGCCAGCAGCGTAATCAGTTTGGTTACGGCGGCATGAGCACCGGTTGGCAGTTGCTTGTTGCCATGCTGCTGAAGGTAGGCAATCACCTCGCCTCGTTTAATCTTACGGGTGACGGTACGCGGAAAATCGTCTTGCGGCCAGATTGACCAGCCGGTAATATGCTGGTAGGATGCAAGCTGCTGGTTTGCCTGCTGAACAATATGGTCTAGCGTAGACGATGCGCTCGTCCTTGGTTCGAGACGCTGCTTACGCAGCTCCTCACCACGAGCGCTCACCCTGAGGAGGCCGGAGGCCGTCTCGAAGGGGCCGAAGGATATGAGCGCATCATCCTTGAGCAAAAAGGCAGCATGTATTTCAAGCTGGCCTGCTGGCGTGGTAAGGCCAACCACACAGGCATCGGCAACGCCAGGAAGCGTGTGCAATACAGCCTCAATATCTTCTGGAAAAATATTTTGTGCCCCCGGTCCTTTGATCATAAAACGTTGTCGCCCTTTTAAAAACCAAAAGCCATCGTTGTCGCAATAACCGATGTCACCAGTTTTTAACCAACCGTCACTGGTAAACACTTCGGCCGTCTTTGCCGGATGTTGAAAATAACCTGGCGTAATATTTGGCCCGGTTACCTCGATCTCATTATCCTTGCTCAAGCGCATAGACACCATCGGCAGCGGTTTACCCACTGAGCCAAGGCGGCGATGAGCAAAGGTATTGCCCGTCAAGATCGGCGACGTTTCCGTCAGGCCGTACCCTTGCAATACCGTAACACCAAGATTATCCCAAAATGTTTCTACGGGCGCTTCAAGGGCCGAGCCGCCACAGGCGATAGTATTTAATCGGCCGCCAAACTTTTTTAGTACCGGCCAGCAGACCAGGCGACGCAACGCTTGCCCTACGAAGCCCTTCGAAGCTTTAGCGGAGTAGGGGCGTAGTAGGGGCATACACGCAGCAAGAGCAAACATGCGGTTAAGCATAGCGGTTTTGCCATTGTCATGAGCCTGCACATAAATTTGCTGCCTCATGACGGCTAAAAATTCTGGCACTGCAGCCATTTTGGTAATGCGGTATGTCTGGAGTAATTCTCTAATCGCGCCGTGTGAGTGCGCATAAATAATGTGCGCACCGAGCAGGTAGGGCAAGAAAAGGCCAACGGTCAGTTCAAACATGTGGCTGAGCGGCAAGACGGATAGGAGACGTTCATGGTCGCTCTGTAGGGACAGCAGCTCTTGCGCGCCGAGCACGTCGGACATAATATTGCCGTGGGTGAGCATGACCCCTTTTGGGTCGCCGGTGGTGCCTGATGTGTACATGATGAGGGCTAGGTTGGTGGGGGCTATTGGTTGGCGTCGCCCCCCTCCATTCGAACCCTCACCAAAATGGCTCGGGCTATCGCCCTGCGGGTTCTCCATCGGGGCGAACGGCTTTTTTTGACTTGAAAGTACTTTACATTCTTGATCCGACTCAGGGTGATCGGGAGACTCAGAACCGTTCGCCCCGATGGAGGCTTGTTTCAAGCCGAATGGAGGGGAGCGGCGGTTCAAGACCAGAGACCCCTCCCCCTCAAACAAATTTTCCAAATCATACGTGACAACATCTGGCAACACATGCCGCACCGAGCGCGCTTTAAAAAAGAGCCGCGCATTGGTCTGCTGCGCAACAAGCTGCAACATGGTCTGCGTATTTTGTGGCGCCAGTGGCACGACGGGGCACCCGCGCAACAGGCATCCCCACAGCACGACAACCCAGTACGGCGAGTTGGGCGCACAGATAATGACCGGATCGCCTTTGTTTAGTTGGTGCTTGTCCAGCAATAGTGCCACACGACAGGCAAGATCATAGACCTGTTGGTAGGTCAGGGTTGTGGTCCGAAAGCCCATGCGCATAGTAAGCGCCGGCTGGCTGGAAAAGCGTTGTGTGCTTTGCGCTAGTAAGTCGGTTAAGAGCGTCATGTTAAAAATCATTCAAGATCATCATCAGCACTAGCACCAAGAACGTCAGCTATTGCCGAAGCTTCTGCCAACTCGAGCTCACGCTTACTGAGTGGGGATAGCAACCCCCTAACCCATGATGAGACACCAGATGTAATAGCATGTTGCTTTAACTGGAGCGATTGCATTAATGAGATCGTATTGCTAGTAGACGACGCCAACGGTGCTCGCTGCACCTGGGCCTGCTGGGGCACCCTAACATCAGCTGGTACCGATAATTCAACCTGCTGTCCTCCCGCTACGCTCGGAGCATTATCACGCACAGGCGGCTCATCCTGATCAGGATCATTAGAACAATATTTTTCATAGGCCGCAATCTCAGCAACACTCAGCCCATTAAATAAAAATTCTTGCCATGAAGTATAGTTATTAAACAGCGCGCAAAGTCGTTCCAGAACACTTGTACGCTCACCTTCCCAATAATCTCTGTAATTTTTTTTATTGAATCTATCAATCTGCTCACTATCAACAGAGGTGAAAACAATAGCCTCCGTACTCGTTGCAAAACCTTTGTAGGCATACAGTGACCATAATGGTAGCGGCAGCCTAAAAGGCTGTGCCTGTTTCTCGGCAAACCATGCTAGTGCCTTGTTTTTAGCCTGGGCAAATGAAATAAGGCAGGTGCGCCCAAGCAAACCTGCCCCAAACCAATAGAGGTATTTTTGTTTAAAGATTTTCATAAGATCATAGGAATAACGGTACTGTTGAACATCTCGCATGAACGTTGCAAATGTGCGTTCAGGCTTCAATGAGAGCATTTCACACGTTGCATAATCCTGCTGAGCACGTAACGTTGCTATCAACACGTACGTCCCAATAATCTCCCATTCATGCACATCCAATGCGGCCCATTTTTTTGAATCACCTTTATTGCGCAGGTAAAGATACATGAGTGGCACATGACCATCTGTCATGTGTTCCCTAATCCACTCTAAAACAAGGTCCTTATCATCGGTCGTAAGTAGCTCCCGCAATATTCCAATGAGCGGGGTAAATGCTTGCCGCGCAAGAAGCTGATTACAGGCCTCTTTTTTTGTATCGGTCCACAGATGCTGCGCATCAAGAGGTTGATAGTTGAAAACAAAGAGCAACAATAAGAGTTTTACTATAATGCGCATAACATTCCTGGACCTGTGTTGTTTGGGTTATTTTTGTTGTGATGATGATGACGAAGATGACGAGGATGATGAGGATGGCGCAGGCACCGGTAATGGCATTGCTGCGTTCACGCTGACGTCATTGCTTTGAGCAGCGTTTTGGTTGGCAGGCGCTTTGGCAGCAATTGGCTCATCTTGAAGGATGTTAAATACATCATCCCACGTAATGCCGTCACTGCTCTTTTGCTGTGTGGTCAGCTTTTTCCAAGTCTCAACAAAAATTTCTTCTCTTTTTTCTTTCACTGCAGTTACAATATGCGCATTCATAAATGCGCCACGCATCGCTTCCGTTGGTGACGTGAAATCGATCCACAAATTACTCCACAGGTAGTTATTAACAAGAGCTTTAAATGACCCGTCTAACATTTTTTTAGTCACGTAACACACCCATACAGGCAATGGCAGCGTTTTAATATTTTCCAGGACAGAGCCCTTGCTCTGAGAAAAATAGGAATTTGCTAGCTGGAGTATGTGATCACATGGAAGTGGGGCTGCAATCTTACTTTTATCAAAACGCACTTGATAGTTCTTCAACAAGTACTTAAATGTGTCAAATTCAGATTTCCAAGCATCTCCAAAGTGCGCTTGGCAACAAGCAACGTCAGCTTTTGCCAGAATCAGGCTATTGATCATCCATGCAGCGTTCGCCTCCAGCGCCTTAGTGCCTGGTGCATGGTTTACTTTATATACCTCACCAGTAGTCTGTCTAAATAATTCGTACAACAGTGGTACATGCAACCCCTTTATAGCTGCAGACCTCAGCCAATCAGTTACTTGAGAACTATTTTCATACAAGCTTCCATACGTATCTTGACGAACCTCTTTAAGCACTTTTTCATAATCTTGAATTGCTAGCGCATCATCTAACATTTTTTGTTTTTCTGCCCAATTACTTTTGAGCGGTATAGTGTGCAAAATTGCTGAACATACCAGAACTAATGATAGTGATTGCTTGATGGTGATCATAAGAATTCTCCTTATCTACTCGATCTACTGGACCTTAACAACAATGTTGCTTGATCCTATCATGCGAATTATCTAAAATCAAGACTAATAACAGCAAGGCGATTTCTTGCTCTGCTAAAGAGCAGTATTAAAAAAAATATGTATAAAACTTGATTAAGAAGAAACCGCATGGTATTGTTCTTTGTTACAAGCTGTTTTGTAAGGCTAAGCAACACATTCTTAATGCTGCATCACTCGAACAGGACACCGTTCCAAGTAATTACAGTCGTAAATAAAAATCGAGATCGTGTCGGTTTCTAGGCACTGTGTTGCAAGGCACAGTTTTTGTTATTGTCATTAAAAAACACTTGATTTTTAAAAACACTATGCTAGGCTTAGCTGGCATCTTGAAAAAAACACCGTTGCCTAACTCATGTAACTGTTAGTTGAGTTTGGGTGGGTTATTTTTGGGGTTGTTTTTTAACCGTACTGCACAGTACACAGAAGCGCGCGTGATGTGTGTTGTGTGGTGGTAGGTTAAGAAACAAAAATTTTGTGTTGTGTATCCATATTCAATTGTGAACAGTAAAAAGTAAAAGGATCTTTCTTATGAAAAGACTTGCACTCGGATTATTGATCGCTGTAAGCGCATCATCAGTTAATGCTGCCGTAACAGCACCAACAGCAACAACTACAGTTGCTAAAGCTAAAGCAGGAAAAATGGCTAGCTTCAAAGCTTGGGTTAAAAACAACCCTGCTAAGTTCGCTATGCTCTCAGCAGTTGCAGTAGCAGTTGTTGCAGACCTTGGTTATTCTGTCCAACATCGCACAGAAATCCTACATCCTGCAGTTCCAGCAGTTGCACCAGTTGCAGCAGTCCCTGCAGGCGTTGATGCTAACGGAGTTGCAACCCCAGCAGTTCCTGCGGTAATTGGATCCCTAGGGGTACCTGCAGTCACACAAGAGCTCGATTACATGCACGCTCTTAAGTACAATGCACTTGATAACCGTGCTGCTAAATGGGCTACACAGGACAAAAAGCATATGGCTGGTACAGCAGTTGCAGTCATTGCTATTGTTGTTGCCCTATGGGACCTTTGCGATCGCGGTAACAATTCCGCAATCAAAGCGCTTTACAACAAAATTGTTGGTAAAACAGCAAGCGCAGCAGTTGCTCCAGTAGCAGCTAACTAAGTAAGCTTTTTTATCGGCGCTCATCCTGAGCTTGTCGAAGGATCAGTTTTTCTTAGTTTATAAAAGAGAGAGGAATTGCCAAGCGCAGTTCCTCTCTCTTTCTTTTTTACCGACTCCTGGTCACCCCAACCCGCTTGCACATGCTATTGATCGCACACGAGCTGCACTTTGGCGAGACCGCCACGCAGACATTCTGTCCCCAAATCACCAACAACTTATTCCACACCGTCCAATACTTTTTCGGCAGCGTCTCGCGCAAGACCTCCTCCGTTTGTTCAACCGTCTTGGTTTTAATGATGCCAAGGCGATTTGAGATACGATGCACGTGGGTGTCGACACAGATTGCCGGTTTGCCAAAGGCGAGACCCAGGACCAAATTTGCCGTCTTTAAGCCGATGCCTTTAATGCTGATCAGCTGCTCGTACGTTGCGGGCACCTTGCCGTCATAGTCAGTCAGCAGCACATCGCTGACATGGTGCAGGCTCTTTGCCTTATTTTTATAAAAGCCAGTCTTGTACACAATCTTTTCAAGGGCCGGTAGCGGCAAGGCAAGGATCGCCTTGGGCGTGCGTGCACGCGTAAACAGATCGCGGCACACGTGAATAGTTGTTGAATCTTTGGCACGTAGGCTAAGCAGGCAGGATATAAGAATCAGAAACGGGTCGTGGCCAAATTCGACAATGATCTGGTCAACCAACGGTTGGACCATTGGCGCCGTCTCTTTTTTAAGCGTCTTTACAATGGTATCAATAAGCATGTACGATTCTCCTACGGTTATCGTGGGCTATTTTAAACATCTGATTGTCTTTCCTGTAAATATCTTGTAAAAATATGGTTCGATTATGGACGCAAATAAAAGTGTTAGCAATCCTTAGTGATGTTTATTGCGTCGGCCATTACGCAGCCAGGCGTCGTCCCAGGCTTGACCTGGGATCCAGGGGAAACTGCACATGGCTTAGTACTAATATTCTCGTATTTCCATCATACAAATTCCCAAGCAGTCAGGATGAAAAGATTATGATAAAAACTAAAAAGGCATTGTTGGTGAATGTTTTTTCTACCCTTCCCCTGGATCCCAGGTCAAGCCTGGGATGACGTCCGTAGAAACCACGTACCAACAAAAAACATAGTATAAATTATTTTGATGAGAAGGAATATGCGTGGATATCCAATTGCTTTGCGCAAAAATAAAAGACTTCATCACCTTCTTTGAAGTAGAAAAAAATGCCTCGAAGCATACTATCAGAGCATACGAGGGGGACCTGCGCCAGCTCTTTGCCTTCTGCGAAGATATACAAAAACGCGAACCGGCCAAGCTTCAGTCCTTTGAGCACTTTTTAAAGCGCTACATCGTCTCACTCTTTTATCGCAAGATTAGCAAGGCGTCGCTTGCTCGCAAGCTCTCATGCCTGCGGTCATTTCAACAATTTTTGCATGGCCAGGGTATTAAGATTACGGTACCCATCAGCTCTCCACGCATAGACCGAACGCTACCGGTAACGTTAAGCGTTGATGAGATCTTCTTTTTGCTGGATTCAATTAAGAATGAAGATCTGCCAACCCCTTACCCAAACAGGGATAAGACCATCTTTGAACTGGTGTATGCTACCGGCGTGCGCTGTGGTGAGCTTGTTGGCATCACGCTACAAGACATTGACCTTGACCAGAAGATCATTCGCGTTATGGGCAAGGGGCGCAAGGAGCGCCTGGTACTCTTTGGCGGCAAAGCGAAGGAAATGCTTCAGGAATATTTGAGCACCGAACGGCCGCTTCTGCTTAAAGATAGTGCACAAAATGCCCTATTTTTGAATTATGCGGGGGGGCAGTTGACCACACGCTCGATTCAGCGTATCTTTGAGATGTTCAGGCACTTTTTAAATGTCGACCGCAAGCTTACGCCGCACAAGATTCGCCACTCTTTTGCAACACACCTCTTGCAAGGTGGCGTCGATTTGCGTATCATTCAAGAACTCCTTGGACATAAAACTATAGCAACGACAGAAATTTATACGCACATTTCAAACCAACAGCTGGCCAAAATGTGTGATGAAAAGCATCCGTTAAACAACCTTGATCACCTAGTATTGGACGATAATTCATGAACGTACTCACCCCTACACATACCTCCGCCTACGACCTCATCGACTCTGGCAACGGCTTAAAACTAGAACAATTTGGTAGCAACATTGTCATTCGCCCTGACAGTAACTGTGTTTGGGCACCAAAACTTCCAGAAGCTATCTGGAAAAAGGCAACCGCACAGTACAATAAAAATGAAGCTGGCAACTGGGAATGGACGCTGGCCGGCACCTTCAAGACGCCATGGCACTACACCTGGCAGGCACCAGAGAGTGCAAGCCGCCAAGAGCGCGTCAAAATTACCTGCAAACTGCGTACGTCGCAATCAAAAAACATCGGGATCTTTCCTGAGCAAGCAGCTCATTGGGCCTGGATGATTGAACAAATTCAAGAGTCTCATTATCAACCAAAGGTGCTCAACCTTTTCGGTTACACAGGCGCGGCCACGTTGTGCGCTGCTGCTGCTGGCGCTGAAGTATGCCATGTTGACGCTTCGCAATCGGTCATCAATTGGGCTGTAGAAAATCAAAAATTAAGCAAGCTTGATGAAGCGCCAATCCGCTGGATTATGGACGATTGCGCCAAATTTGTCGCCCGTGAAATTAAACGCGGTGTGCAGTACGATGCGATCATTATGGATCCACCAGCATTTGGCCGTGACAACAAAGGTAATATTTTTGAATTTGAAAAAAATATTTATAACCTTCTTCAGCTCTGCACACAAGTCCTGCGACCAAAGCCATTGTTCTTTATTTTCAATGGTTATTCCATGGGCTACTCTGCTACCGTTTTGCAAAATTTGCTTGCAGACTTCTACCCAATGAAGACTATCGATGCTGGCGAGTTGCAACTGGTTGAGCAACAGAGCAAGCGTCAGTTGCCTTCTGGTTTGTATGCTCGTTTGGGGTTTTAACTAAGGTCAAGTCCTGGATGACAAGTAAGGAAGTGCTTTATTTTGATTGGATCCTGAAACGAGTTCCCAGCCTTCGCATAAAGCTACGGCGGGCAGGCTAGGATGACAAATCAATGGTAAACTTTTTCACCTTGTTGTCACCCTGAATAGTAATTTTTCCGTTTTTGTCATCCTGAACTCGTTTCAGGATCCACTATCCACTTCTTTAATGTGACACATCAGTTGCACTAGTCCTAAAAAAAATGATAGTTTTAGACTCAAAATAGCTTTTTTGCTGGACTTTAAAAAAGAGGCCGCCACCGTGAAATATCCTGGACAAGAATCGTCAATCTTAGAATTTAAACGTGAACTTCCTGAAAATAATCAAATTGTGAAGACCATCATTGGCTTTTGCAATCAGCATGGTGGCAAACTTATTGTTGGTATCGATGATGATGGCACCATTGTCGGTATTCCAGAAGAAAAACTACAAGCAGTTCAAGAATATTTGGATCAATTAATCTATGATTCAACCACGCCACCTATTATTCCCAAAGTGTATACCCAGCGCTTTGGTGAACAAGCCGTCCTTATCGTTGAAGTTTCTGAGGGTATGAATAAACCATATTTTAAAACATCAGAACAGCTCTCAAAGGGCACATACATCAGGCTTGGTCGCAGTACATTGCGTGCAGGTGCAACCATTATTGAAGAATTACAGTGGCACTCCAGAGGACTTGAGTATGATATGATGCCGGTACATCGGGCATCACCTGACGATCTTGATATGATAAGAATAAAAAACTTTCTTGAGAAAAGAAAAAGTAGTCGTCGGGGTAGTACAATAGGCTCCATAGATGACGCATTGAATGCCTATCACCTTGTTGCAAAAGAACACGGCAAGGAATACCCAACAGTATGTGGACTCCTGCTTTTTGGCAAAAATCCGGATCATTTTTTTTCTGAAGCACGCATCATGGCGACGCATTTTTTTGGAACAGAGGGAAGAGAAGCTATTGCAAGCATTAACTGCACAGGAACACTCATAGAACAGTATTATACGGTATATGATTTCATTTTGAGTAGATTGCATCGTTCCTTTAGTATCAAAGGCCCAACACGTATTGAAAAACTTGAGATTCCTGAGGTGGCTATTCGCGAAGCACTGATCAATGCTATTGTTCATCGAAATTATCATCACCCAGCACCAACTAAAGTGGCAATATATCAAGACAGAATTGAATTTTTTAGCCCAGGAGAATTCCCAAGCCCACTTAACACAAAAAATCTTACGATGGGGCTTACCTACATTCGTAATCACGCAATTTGCAAAATCTTTTTTGAGTTAGGAATTATTGAGACAATGGGTTCAGGCTTCCTGACAATATTCAAAGAATATGAAACAATGCACTTAAAAACCCCTATTGTTGTAGAAGGTGAAAATTTTATTAAATGCATTCTGCCGCGCGAATAATGCGGGCACCTGATGGTGCCCTAAAAATAATCAATCTTCATCGCCTTCTTAACCTTGCACAACGTCTGAGCAGCAACACTGCGAGCATGTGCTGTCCCCGCCTTGAGAATCTGCATGACCGCATCAGGGTCCTTTGCAAAGCTTTCACGCCGCGCACGGATTGGCGCAAGAAAATCTTGTATGAGCACATTAAGGCGCTTCTTGAGTACAACATCGCCAAGGCCGCCACGTTGGTACTGAGCCTTAAGTTCGGCCACCTCTGCTTTATTCTGATCAAAGATATCTAGGTAAGCAAAGACGACATTGCCCTCAACCTGGCCAGGATCGCTGACCTTAAGATGGTTGGGGTCGGTGTACATGCTCATTACTTTTTTGGTTAGTTCATCCGGGCTGTCGCTTAAATAAATGGCATTGCCCAGCGATTTACTCATCTTGGCCTTGCCATCAATCCCCACCAAACGGCCAACGTCTTCTGGGACCAATGCCTCAGGCTCAACAAAGACTTCGCCATAGATGCGATTAAATTTGCGCGCCAATTCTACCGTCTGTTCAATCATGGGCAACTGGTCGTGGCCAACAGGGACTAGGTGAGCATTAAAGATAGTAATATCAGCCGCCTGACTAACCGGATACATCAAAAAGCCTGCGGGGATATTGTTATCAAAGCCCTTATTTTTAATCTCGTCTTTCACCGTTGGATTGCGCTCAAGGCGGGCGAGCGTAACCAGATTAAGATAAAAAATGGTGAGTTCGGCAATCTCTGGGATCATCGACTGAATAAAGATCGTGGTCTGCTTGGGGTCAATGCCAACGGCAAGGTAGTCAAGCGCCACCTGCAGAATGTTGTTTCTGACTTTTTCAGGATTTTCAGCATTATCGGTGAGCGCTTGCACATCGGCCAGCATGACAAACTGGTCGTACTCGTGCTGCAGCGCAACGCGGTTTCTTAAAGAACCGAAATAGTGCCCAAGGTGTAAGGGGCCGGTGGGGCGGTCGCCCGTTAAAATAATTTTTTTCATACGCAACACTTTCAATATATGCTACGTTAACACAACGTAGTGGTGATCATACCTAATTTTTTAACCATACTGGTGCCTTCATGCTACCACAAAAATATCAATATTTCTTCTGGCGGCTTAACGAAATGGGAATAAAAACCGCAGGCAAACTTTTATATTATCGTCTCAAAAAAAAATTGTTTGCTATGCGCTACCACAAGCGATGGCGCCAGGGCCTATCATATTCCAGCTGGGCAACGCTTGCTAAAAGGCACAACCTGCCACCCTTTGAGCAATGTTTTGCCACGTTACACAATAATAATCTCTGTGGGCAGATCTGGTCAGATGAACTTTTTAAGACCAGTATTCCGGCACGATGGCACGACAAACAGGCGGTGTACCAACAGGCTGATGCAGTCGCCGATGGACGCATCAGTATTTTAGGCTTTGACAGGCTGCAATTGCCCGAAGGGCCAATTCCGTGGCATGAGGACGTTACGCATGCAGTCAAATCGCCGGTGGGCTGGCAGAGGGATTTTTATCAGCATATTAGCATTCTGTCGCAAGAAGAGAATGTATGCGCTCATATCCTTCGACAAGCTCAGGACGAGCGCCTTTTTTCCGTTCGCCCCGATGGAGAACCCGCAGGGCATAGCCTGAGCTTTGCGAAGGTTCGAATGGAGGGGGCCGAACGGGACAGAACGCACGACATAAAAGTACCGTGGGAACTATCACGCTCCCAGCACCTCTTTGTGCTCGGCCTAGGATACCATTACGCAATCCAGGACCGAGACCACGTGCGCATGGAACGATACGCTGCCACCTTCACGCGGCATTGCACCGACTGGCTTGATAATAACCCCTTCCTCCAGGGCGTCAATTGGACCAACCCCATGGAAGTCGCCATACGGGCCATCAACTGGACGTGGGCTTTTTACTTTTTTAAGGCAGCGCCAGAAATCACGCCAGCTTTGTGGGAACGTTTTATTACAGCGCTCTACGATCATGCCATCTATCTTGAGCACCATTGGGAAATTTCAGACAAGCCAAATAATCACTATCTTGCCAATGTTATCGGCTATTTGTATCTGTGCAATTTTTTTGCGCCACTGATTAAACGCTTTAAGTGGCTACAGCGGCAGACGCTCAGTCAGCTCTGCATAGCCTGGAAAGATCAGATGCTCCATGACGGCACGAGTTATGAGGGATCCAGCGCGTACCACTCACTGGTCACTGAAATGGTGCTGCATGGCATCCTGATTGATAGATACACATACCGCAAGCTTCCGGATACATTAACCACGCTCTTTAAGCGAATGCATGAGGTAACTGGCCATCTTGCATACGCACCCGATGCCTTGCTGCATATCGGCGATAATGACAGCGGTACGATCGTCACCGGCCTTGCCTATACGCCAACTCAGGCGCCGCAACTGCAAACCTATCAGCATTTTGGTCTCACCATCATGCGTCAGCCGGACTGGCTCCTCACCTTTCGTCATCCAGCCTATAAACCGGAGCAACCAACGGGGCACTTTCATCAGGATGCACTCTCGTTTACCCTCAGTGCACACGGCATGCCGCTTTTTATTGATCCAGGCACCTATCTGTACACATCACATGCAGCAGCCAGAAATTATTTGCGCAGCGTCGGCAGTCACAATACTTTTTTTATATCGAGCGCTCAAGGGCTTGAAATGCCCTCAGATCTTTTTCAGCTACCACAACAGCCACAAGCATGGCATGCGACCATTACGCATAATGATGGACAGGTAACTATACAAGATCATCATGCTGGCTATGGGCCACCGGGACTATGCGCATGGCGCCGTATGGTGATAAGCACGCAAGAAAACATCATTAGGTGCACTGATTGGTGGGAAATAATGGATGGCTATAGCGGTGACGATGCTTTGGGCAGTACATGGGTGCTGTCACTGGCACCAGGCCTTGATGCGCTACAAGAGAATGATACAACCTGGCTTTTAAAAAGGGAAAGCCGTCCCTTAGCAACCATAACCACATCAGTGGCATACAGCATTAAACCAAGTTTTGCTGCGCCTGCGTATGGCGCACAGCTGCCAACTACCCTGTTGACCGCAACCGCGGGGATAGATACAATGCCAATGGAATTTGCTATACAACTTTTATAGTACTCGAACAATGTGTTGATCGGTGTCCAAAAGCGGCCAAAGGGCTTTAACCGTTTTTGTTGGGTAAAAGTCAAGGATGCGGCAACCGAGGGTACTCAGCTGCCGCCAGTATAACTACTTCTTAGGACTGGTTTTACAACACTTCGTTAACGTCCAATCTGTTATTGAGTCGCCATTAATGTGTAACTCTGCATACGGATGATCACCTAATCTATCATCGCCGAGCATGCCTGAGGCGCCAGCAACACTTAATGTGTAAACAGCATTTTTGCAGATTGGCAGCGTATCAAGTGTATTATCAAATATTCCTGTGCTGCTACTACTACTACTGCTACTGCTGTTATTATTATTAAAGAGTCCCACAAGGCCGCCGTATTTATTAAGGCCTTGCATCATAAGCTCGTAATGTTGGTGGGCACGGATCATAAAACTAATGCCTTGCAGCTGAAATATCTCCTCGGTGATCGTTTTACCATAAGCGCATCTACACGGGTTGTTACTATCGCATACAAAGTCATGTTGTGCATTATTATCGTAGCGATCAACATTGGTGCCAAAGTCTGCATCGTGTTTATTAATGCCAACATCGCGAAAGGCAAATGCTACATCGCTCCAGCAAAAACCAAATCCTTCCAGAGAGTGCGGGCGATGTCCAATATGCCGCGAACAGAAAGAATAAAGGAAGCTGTCTGGCGATAAAAATATTTGCCTCATCTCTTCGCTTATGGCATCTTGTGCTATCTTTTCTCCGGTTATTAATTGATAAACAAGCTCTTGAATTTCTCCATCATTATCTTCAAGAAAATCTAAATGTTTTTTTATTGGCTCATAGTTGGTATAGTTTGGCGTATTTTTTAGTCTATTCAGACAGACATCTGTTTCTGCGTTCATATCATTCTGCATCAGTGTAAGGAGTTCGGCCATTATATCTGTACCCAGGATGAAAGGATGAGAAGGATGCGAGGCAAAATGTCTTTCATACCTATTAAGACATTGTAATAGTACTCTGTATTTTCTATTAACGCTTTTAAGCCCATTTATATCAGGCAGGTAACATACTATCTGTTTATTTGGTGTTCTATCTGCAAGTGTTTCGTAAAGCGTGCCTGCATTAACGAACGCTTGTGAAAAACAATTTTTAAATTGATTTAACTTCTTTTCATCACAGTGCTGATCGGAGAAGGCAGCGTGCATTTTCCAAAAGAGGTTTCCGACGGCAAACATTCGCTGTCCCATTTTTATTGTCTCATCATCTATTTTGGCCTTTTCCTCTCCTAGGATATGGTGCGCCTGGGCTTCGTAGTCTTCCCAGGTGCTCTTGATGATAGCATTTACAACAGCGGTTTTTTGCTGGTCAGAAAGATGGTTGATCAGTTTTGTGGGGTTAAATTTTTCGTCGGTGATCATATCAAAGCGAATAGCAAGATTACTGTTCTGGAAAAATTTCCTGAGTTTATAACATCCTATATCAAGTCCGCCATGACAGACTATACCGCGCTCTCCTGGCTTATCCCTATTTTCTAGGGATGCTGCTACGGGAAAAAGGTTATAGATGCCGGCAATAAGATTTTGAAGATCTACATTAGTCCCAATAATGGTTTTATCGTCATTAGTCAGTTTTTGCTCCGCTTCGCGTAGAAAACCATCGCGGTTATTCATTGCTACATCTTCATGGTTACCACGTGTAAAAAATACGCTATCGTTATGAGAATTTCTTATTTTGAAAAGCATTATCAAATACATGGTTTCAACGCCATAGAGGCCTCGATCGACAAAATCACCAAGAAAGCCAAGATAATAATCCTTTTGTATGATTTTTAACTGTTCATCAATGCAACCTTTTTTATAAAGATCCTCAAGGATGGCAACCAGCGAATGAAAGCCACTGTGCAAATCGCCTATTAATCCAACGGTGCTATCATTAGGGAAACGTTTCTTTTCAATATAGGGGATGAATGTGCTGTGTTCTAAACTGAAGAGCGTTGCAGGAGGTTGTTGATTATTATGCCATTGTTGCACGTTATCAGGGAGACGATCGTTTTTCATCACGGTCGCGAAAGCTTGGGCTACGTCCAAAAAATCAGCGTAGATTTTTTTGGTAAATTTATTTTCATTTTTCAACAAACGATATAAAGCCTGCACGTTCTTCTGGCGCTGCTCTTGTTCTGTTTGATTGTTTGTCCCGCTAGGTACATACATTTGGGAGCACAGAGGAAGTTCTCTCTCAATAAGTCTTTGCAAAAACGGTAAGCCAATAGGATTCTTTAACAATTCAGCACTGTTATCCTGCGGAGTGCTGTTGCCTGGCGTTATAAGGCTTGTTCGTGTATTACCATATGGTGTTGGTGTACGAGAAGGGGAAAACGGTGTAGAGAGTGAAAGGCGCCGTGACCCAAATTTTGGGGCATTAGTAAGCTGTGCCTGTGATGTAACATTCTCTGCCTCTTCGGCAATGCTTGCAAGCTCATTTTTGATGTCATCATTATCATCATCATTAATATCTGTATTGCGATTAACATTAACATTCTGATTATTCGCTGTTACCGGATAATTGGAAAAAGCATTCTCTGCGTTACCTGCCATTATTGGTGAGCTTGACGAGCTTGAAGAGCTTTGCTCATATCTTTTTTTTACTGGATTATTCGCCGTAGGACGATTAATAGAGGAATTATATACTGCTGATGTATCACACTTATTTTCCCATGCATTATTATCCGTGCTCACATACGATGGTAACGGCATATGGTGTTCTGGACTAGTTCTTCCAAGTTGAGTGTTGCTGGGTAAGGGGGAATGTGTTGGTGAGGGTGTAGGTGTTGGCGTTGGTATCCTCCAAATATCCTCTCGAGATGAATCTCCTGCGCGAACTGGCAGAGCTTGCGATGAACTTGCCTGCCCTTCGAAGCCTTCTACTTCGCTCTCCGAGCTTGGGGGAACGGGTTGGCGAAGTAGAGATGAGCTGGCAGCGCCTTGTCTTTGCGATGAAAGTGATTGCGAACGCGAAGATGCGCTTCTTTTCATTGCATAGAGCGCTGGACCGCCTGGTGATACCAGGTATAGAGAAATTAATAACATTATCATGCGATGTAGTCTTAACGTATTCATAAAAACCTCCAAGTTTTCTTTACTGACTATAAAAAAATTATTTCAACTATGAATAAGTTACCATGGGCATGGCACAACGTCAAATATAAATTTAAATGCTAGGAAAAGCGTTAATATTGATGTTTTTTGTGCTAATTAAGCGCTTTCTGGGTAAAAAACAGCCTAAGGGGAAAATAGCATCAATACTCGCCAACTATCCTGGCCACATCCTCGATCATATAACGATCTCCCTGTGCCAAATGGTCTCCCACTACCATCTGCTCCTTTTCCTTAAAATAGTTAGCAAAGGGAAGCTGATCGTAAATGCCAGCGTCTATCGCAAGGTCTACGGGCGTTTTACCAGCCTCATTTTTAATCATTGGATCAGCGCCCGCGTGCAGCATTATGTTGATAAGGGAGTTGATCGAAGCAATTTCTTTATTTATGAAATCTGTATACATCTCTTCTGTGCCCCTGTTGGGAAGCAAAGCACAGTTCTTAATAAGCATAATCATGTTATGCGCCTGATGAACAAGCAAATGAAGAGCTGTCGCCTTACCATCATTATCCTGTATATCAAAAGGATGTGCTTGCGTATTATCGTTAGCAGCTTGATCGTCATTGGTGGCTTTTTCAGCCGCAATGGTGGCCATAATGAGTACTGTGACAGTGTTTATCTTATAAGCAGATACAGCAAGCATTAATGCTGTTTGGCCCCTGCCATAGCGTTGCTGAAGGTTCAGATTGGCATGTGCTGCAATAAGTACCTTGACAACGTCCATGTTACCGGCATATGCAGCAGTCATTAATGCTGTCCAGCCAGACTTGGTCTCAGCATCCACGTTGGCTTGTTTGTTTATCAATTTCTTTATTTTTGGCACATTTTCATCGTGAATAGCCTGGAACCATTCGTCAACACTTGGTTTTGCAGCAGATGAGTTGCTGGATGATAACCGTGCCTGCCCTTCGGAGCCATTTTGGCGAAGTAGAGAGCTTGATTTAGATGACAAATTTCCACCACGTATCGGAGCAAAGTGACCTGCAACGATACTACAAACTGCTATAATGAGTATTTTCTTGAGCATGATAATTTCCTAAAAATGGTTTAAGGCTAAGCGCCTGCATTGATGTAAATGATTTTCGATTTATGAGTAATGTGCCATGCGTTTGGTGCAGTGTCAACACTGTATTTAAAGGTTCAAATGCCTGTGCTTAAGGTAGCCTGACTTGTATAGCATGATTCATACGCCTTTTTATCCCAATCATTGAGCGATAGCATGACATGTGCAAGCGCATAAAGAGGCCTCTGACTTCGTGTGCAGCATCCATGCCACGCTCATCAGCATCAGCGGCTATTGTGATGGTCCGCGCCGGAAATTGTCTTCTCAGTTGCTCGATAACCGGTTTTATGTTGCCCGCATCAAAGGCGATGATAACCGGTGTCTTGCATGCCTGATACACACTGGCCCCGGTTGCATAACCCTCTGTTATCATGATTGGCTCGTCATTATCAAGGGAGCCAAGAATATGGAAATTCCCCCTTTTTTGACCGCCAGATAAAAAGGTTTTATACGAGACGCCATTATTATTCATTGAGATGAACTGTAATGTACGAATCTGTCCGGCAGCATTTTTGAGCGGAAGTATCAGTGATGGGTAGCCGTTCGGATTAATGCCAAAGCGTGCATCGACCGGCTCAATGCCTTTAGCAACTGCATAACGCAAGTACTGTGGTTCTGATGTGCTTTCAACGCTTTCTTGCCATATCTTGCACGCAACCTTAGCGACGCGATCGCGTTCAGTGTTTAGTTGCGCCAGCGTAGCCTCACGTTGTTGTTTGCATACAGCAGCAAACTCTTCGCGCTCTTGTTGGCTGTAGAGGTTGCTATCATCATGGGATCTAAACTTAAGCGTAACATCGGTAGGCCAGGATCCATAGGTACAGTTAAGGTATTGGGTTCCTTGCCCTAAAACCCCTGTGTGGGCGACATACCATTCATCCTTTTTATTTTTTTTCTCGTCTGCTGAATAGCGGCGTAACAAGCCATCAGCAATGATGCCCGCATCGCACCTCAACCCATTATCCGCCATATGACGCTCACAATCGACTTGCAAGTCATAGATAGTGCGTAGTCCTTGTGTAATCATGCATCTCCTTAAAAAGATTATTGATGTTGTTGTTATTACTAACGCGACCTCTTCCTAGATGATAAAGCTTGAGTAACAATATCATGGCAATAGCCTTTGTCTATGCCCGTTTTTGTGTTGGCGACTGAAAGTCACGTGTTTATCGTGGTATTGGATGACAAGAAATCTTTTCGACATTACGCCACCTGGCATAAATGATGCTTATTTGGTAAAGTCATACATAATAAAAATTAAAGAAGGAAAATAGTAATCAATCTTCTTAATGCACAAATTTGAAAGCTCTTATGATCAAAAAAATAAAAAAAGTTGTTGAAAAAAAGATCGCTCAAAAAGAGTATGCACAGGTATTGAAAGAGATTATAAAACAAATTGAGCAATCCCAAACTGAGGCTATTTCTTCGATTAACGAGGTCCTCAATAAGCGTAATTTATTGTTGGGTAAAATCATTGTTGAAAAACAAAAGAAGCATGGATGGGGTTCAAATTTTTTAGAAAATATAGCCAAGGATATGCAAAATATGGCTCCAGGAATCGAGGGTTTTTCGTCTGCCAATATTTATCGTATGAAGGCTTTCTATGAGGCTTATGGAAATTCTCGCACAGCTGTGCGAGAATTAGAAGAATTGCCCATTTTTACCATTCCGTGGGGACACAATGTAGTACTTTTGCAGAAACTAAAAAATAATGACCAGCGTTTGTGGTATGCGCAAAAATCTATTGAATATGGTTGGAGCAGAAGCATGTTAGAAACGTGGATCAAATCTGATCTTTATAATCGCGAGGGAAAAGCGATAACCAATTTTTCTAAGACCTTACCAAAGCCTCATTCTGATATGGCGCAGCAATCATTAAAAGATCCCTATAATTTTGATTTTTTAACATTACAAAAAGAGCACCTTGAACAGGAGTTGGAACAAGGGCTTGTCGAAAATGTCCAAAAACTATTGCTTGAGATGGGCAAAGGATTTGCACTTGTTGGTAGGCAGTATCATTTAGAAAAAGAAGGTGATGACTTATATATCGATCTTCTTTTCTATCATACAAAATTAAAATGCTACATTGTTGTTGAATTAAAAGCTCGAGCATTTGATCCGCGTGATGTTGGACAACTTAATTATTACCTATCAGCTGTTGATGATATGGTTCGTGACTCTGATGATAAGCCTACGATTGGTCTGTTATTATGCAAAACAAAAAAAAACTACAAGGCAGAATATGCTTTACGTAATTTTACCTCGCCAATTGGTATAGCAGAATATGAAACAGCGATTTTAAAAAAGTTGTCCAAGGAACTCAAAAGCAACTTGCCAACAATTAAAGAAATAGAAACGGAGCTGGAAAGACAAGATGTTTTAGCTGATACAATGGCTTCCCCAAAAAAAACATCCAGCCTTGCTAAGGTTTCTAAAACGAAATTAAACAAACGCTCTATCAAGTAGCCTGGCTGGTATAGCATGACTCGTATGCCTTTTTATCCCGATCATTGAGCGATAGCATGACATGTGCAAGCGCATAAAGAGGGTAGGAACGGATGTGGTTGTGCACTGAGTAGCTTACGTTTTCCTAAAGCACGGTTCACGCGTGCTTCTCGTATAATAATGGTCAAAAAAGACGGTACATTGTGACAGGTTATGGTTAAAAAAGACGGTGGTTTATTATAACTTATGGTTAAAATCGACGGTAGATTTGGCTTGGTCTGGTAGATTTTAGGCTAGCAGGCGGGCGAAGGCATATTTAAGAAAATGCTGTCTTTGTTATCTCACCCTAACCAAATATTGACTTTACTCAATTGATTGAGTAATTTTACTTAATGCATTGAGTAAAATTAAAACGAGCGTCAGATTCAGGGGTTTCCATGCAAAAACGTCCGATTTTTCAATTGCTTATGGAGCGGGTTCAAGAACCACGCCGCTTTATCCAAGTTCTCCTTGGCCCCAGGCAGGTGGGAAAAACGACGTTGGCCATACAGGTGACAGAGGCGCTGGATAAGCCTTTTCATTTTATATCAGCCGATACGGCAACCCTGCAGGACCTTGCGTGGCTGCAACAACAATGGGAAGTCGCCAGGCAAAAGGCTACCGCTGGCAAAGGGTGCATGCTGATTATTGATGAGGTGCAAAAGATTCCTCATTGGTCAGATTTGATAAAATCACTGTGGGATGCCGACACGCGTAATGGGGTAGATGTCTCTCTGATGATTTTGGGCTCATCTCCCTGGCTGGTACAAAAGGGATTAACCGAAAGCCTGGCGGGACGCTTTGAAATTATCCCAATAACCCACTGGTCATTTAGTGAGATGCGCACGTGCTTTGACTGGTCTTTGGAACAGTATGCATATTTTGGCGGCTATCCAGGGGCGGTGCCGCTGATTGATGAAAATGATCCTTCACGATGGATGAATTACATCAATGACTCGCTTATTGAAACAACCATTTCCCGCGATATTCTTCTGATGACGCAGGTCAATAAACCGGCACTCCTGCGCCGTCTTTTTCAATTGGGCTGTATGTATTCGGGGCAAATGCTGTCGTACACAAAAATGCTTGGCCAGCTTCAGGATTCAGGTAACACAACGACGCTTGCCCATTATTTAGACCTGTTGTCCGGTGCTGGACTGCTTGATGGCTTACAAAAGTTTGCCCAACAGGGTGTGCGACAACGGGGATCAAGCCCGAAGTTTGCTGTGTATAATACAGCGCTGATGACTGCCCAATCGCACAAGACGTTCAAGCAGGCATGCCAAGACCGTTCGTATTGGGGACGGCTGATTGAATCTACCGTTGGCGCGCATTTATTAAACAGCATACGCGGGACCGGCATTGAACTTTTTTACTGGCGTGAGGGTGATAAAGAGGTCGATTTTGTTTTAAGAAAGGGGGATGCTATCACCGCCATCGAGGTCAAAAGCGGGACAGAGAACTTTAACCACTCCGGTATCGATCTGTTTATCGATGCATTTAAACCAAGCCGTGTTTTACTGGTTGGCGATCAAGGCATACCGCTGAGTGATTTTCTGACAGCCCCCATTACTGATTTTGTTAAAACCTAAACGATAATTCGCGTAAGGCTTGTCGCAATTCATACAACGGCAAGCCAAGTGTGCCAGAATATGAACCATTGATTGTTTTCAGAAACGAAGCCCCAAAATCTTCAAGCGCCCCGGCGCCAGCGCAGTTTACTACAAAGGGCATGGCGGCAAAATAGGCCTCAAGATCCTCTTCAGGGACTTGGAAGTGCGCCACGGCTTGGCTGGTCCAAGTGATCTGTTCAAAAAGCTGCCAATCATTACCAGCCCGGTCATACCTTCTCAAACAACACCCGGTCACAACCTCTATCGGCTCCGCGCGCATCAGCCGCAGCATAGTCTTAGCATCGTCCTTATCCTGCGGCTTGCCCAGCATATGGTTGGTATGTGTTGTTCTGATAAGCGTATCGGCCGTCAGCACAAACAATCTATTGCCGGCTATATCGGTGACGGCAGGAAAGCTAATGGTATCCATTTTGCCCTGGGCAATAGCCAGCACATAATCAGCAAATGGCAGACTGCCCTGCTCCAGCACCTCGTCACTATGATGGCTGAGCACGTTGAATGCCATGCGAGCCTCCTTGAGCAGTCGCTGACGTGAGGCGGATTGAGAGGCGATATAGAGGATGTCTTGATTAGTATTCACAATACCCGTTCCCAGCTGCCAACAAAAGTCTGTCGCACGCGGCCATCGAGCTGTAATGAAAAGAGGCGGTCTTGCAGATCACTCACCTGAAATCCAGTCTTATCCAGCAGTTCGTCAAGGCTTGCTGGCTCTTGTAAGCACCCCATAAGCAGCGCAGTTGCTGGATCATCGTTATTGATTGGCTGAGCTTGCCCTGCCACTGGACTGGCACTGGTCATATCGTGCTCATCAAAGGTTGTCCTCACCGCCGGACGAATAAGGCTACTCTGTTGATATACCGTCCCAAACTCTTCCAAAATATCGGTCACGGTATTAACTAGCTTAGCCCCCTGCTTGATAAGCTGGTGGCACCCCGCACTCAGCTCATCATAAATCATGCCTGGCACAGCAAAGACCTGACGCCCTTGCTCAAGCGCACAGCTTGCCGTTATAAGCGCGCCGCTCTTTGCCGCCGCTTGGACGACAAGGCAACCAAGGCTTAGGCCAGCTATAACGCGATTTCGTGCAGGAAAATTATGGCGTTCCGGTTCTTCCATGAGCGGGAAAATGGAAAGGACGCCGCCGCCACTTTGCACAATGCGCCTAAAGAGCGGGATGTTCACGTCCGGGTACGGATGTAACAACCCTGAGCCCAGGACTGCAACCGTTGTGCCCCCATTGTCTAGCGTAATGGTATGAGCCATCGTGTCAGCGCCGAGCGCGCCGCCGCTAACAATGCACCACTCCTGTGCCAATAAGTCGGGAATCATATTCTTAAGAACGGTGTTTGCATAATCGGTCGCCTTGCGGGAACCAACGATCCCCATGCATTTAACTGCGGGAGCCGGTAACGATCCCTCAAGGTATAAAATCAGAGGGGGGTGGGTAATCTGCTTTAAGATTTCTGGGTAGGCAGTATCAAGGATCGTAATAATTTTAATACCATAATGCTGGGCCTTAGCAAGCTCATCATCAAGACGAACACGGCTGGCAAGCCATTCGACTATGCTTGTAGCAAGCTTTTCACTCAAGCCAACCTTTTTGACAAAGTCAGCCGATGAATAGCTGTACAAAACACTCATATCCATGAGGTGGTGGTGTTCTATAACTTCCATCCATCCTGCATGCAATACATCTGGAAATAACTCATTATGAAGGTGCCGCAACAGCTTGAATGCTGTTGCGGGCCCAATGACTTTATTATTAAGTGAGAGGTGTAATAAAACGTCTCGGTTATTCTGCGTCAACATCCTGATCATCCATTGGTAGCATTTCGGTGTCATCCATACCATCATCAGTATCCAGCTGAGCCGGTTGATCTATAAGTGGCAACGCGTGCATCACCATGGTTTCAGTTGGCTGAGCAGCTGCCTGTTCGTTATCCTCAGAGCCATCAAAGGCTAACATGGAATTCAATACCTGACCGGCATCAAGGCGTACAAGGCGTACTCCTTTGGCTTGACGCCCCATTGTACGAATCTCTTGCGGTGACAACCTAATGATTTTACCATTTGAGTCGATAAGCAGGATATGCGAATCATCACTAACACGCTCAAGGCCAATCACATAGCCGTTACGTGTATCGGTAGGAATGGTTCTCACACCAAAGCCGCCACGGTGTGCCACTCTAAAGTCTGCAACACGTACGCGCTTGCCATAACCACATGAGGTAGCAAACAATAGATCACTTGTCTCTGGGATAACCTCAAGGCCTACGACGCAATCGTTCTTGCGCAGCATTATACCGCGCACACCGGCTGCATTACGGCCCATGGCACGAATCTCGGTCTCTTTGAAATGAATGCCCTGACCGTTCTTGGTTGCAATAACAATTGAATCGGTACCTGAACTAATGGCACAGAAAGCCAATTCGTCACCTTCGTTCAGGTTCAGCGCACGAATACCGGTGCTACGAATTTTTGCAAAATCCATGGCATCGGTCTTTTTGATAACGCCCTTACGGGTAATCATAACCAGGAATTTGCCTTCCATGCCACGGGTACAGAGCAGTTTAACAACTTTTTCATTCTCGGTAAGTTGCAATAGATTAACGATAGCACGACCTTTTGCCGTTCGTGAACCTTCAGGAATCTGAAATACCTTTTGGCTGTAAATACGACCATGATTGGTGAAGAATAACAGTTCATCATGATTTTTTGTAACAAAGGCATCAAGCATGACATCATCAGAATCTTCCAGATCTGCCATACCCTTTTTGCCCTTGCCGCCACGGTGTTGGACCGCATAGGTTTCGAGTATAACACGCTTGATGTACCCCTTGCGCGTCAGGGTGACCAATACCTCTTCGTCAGGAATAAGGTCGGCTTCACTTAGGCTGTCAATGGCACCCTCAATGCGTGTACGACGAGGGTCGGCATAGGTGGCTTTAATATATTCAAGCTCTTTAACAATCTCGGCTTTAAGCACTAAGTCGTCATTCAAGATCAGCTCAAGCTTGGCAATAATCTTTTTAAGATCTTCAATTTCTGCATAAATTTTATCGCGCTCAAGGCCTGTTAAGCGTTGCAGACGCATTTCAAGAATAGCCTTGGACTGCTCTGGTGTGATACCAAAGCGAGCATTCATCTGCCCAGCAGCCTCTTCACCAGTCTGTGATTGTTTGATAAGCGCAATAACCTCATCAATATTGCTCAGAGCAATAATCAGGCCTTCAAGAATATGCGCCCTGGCCTTACTCTTTGCCAGATCAAATTCTGTACGCTTAGTAATAATTTCACGGCGGTGCAGGAGGAAATGCTCAATCATTTCACGCAATGAGAAGAACATCGGCCTGTTTTGATACAGGGCTAGCATCAGGATAGAGACGGATGATTGCAGCGATGTATGCTTGTAAAGCTGGTTGAGGATCACCTGTGGAATCTCACTACGACGCAGTTCAATAACCACGCGAATACCGCGGCGGTCAGATTCGTCACGAATATTTGAGATACCATCAATGATCTTATTTTTTACCAGATCAGCAATTTTGGTAATCAGATCGGCCTTATTTACCTGGAATGGCAACTCAGTGATAATCAGCGCGGTATGGCGCTTGTTTTCTTCTACCTCTACAACACCGCGTAGAATGAGCTGTCCATGACCGGTACGGTATGCTTTAACAATGCCAGCACGACCGCAAATAATACCGCCAGTAGGAAAGTCCGGCGCCGGTACCATTTCAAAAAGTTTGTCTTCAGATAGATTAGGATCATTGAGTATGGCCATACAGGCATCAACAATTTCACCCAAATTGTGTGGGGGTATCGAGGTGGCCATACCAACCGCAATACCGGTTGAACCGTTAATCAGCAGATTTGGAATCTTGCTTGGTAGCAGGGTTGGCTCTGTGTCCGATTCATCAAACGTAGGAACAAAAAGAACGGTATCTTTTTCGATATCAGCCAAAAGCTCACGCGCCATACGAGCCATACGGACTTCGGTATAACGCATTGCTGCTGCATTGTCCCCGTCGACCGATCCCCAGTTACCCTGGCCATCAAGGAGCGGGTAGCGCTTAGAAAATTCCTGCACCAGTCCCACCATGGTTTGGTAGATCGCGCTATCACCATGCGGGTGGTAATGACCGATCACTTCACCCACAACGGTCGCCGATTTACGATACGGCCGTTCATGATAAAGCCCAAGATCGTGCATTGCATAAAGGATACGTCGATGCACCGGCTTTAATCCATCACGCACATCAGGAAGCGCACGACTGACAATGACCGACATTGCATAATCAAGAAATGCTGTTTTCAGCTCTTTCTCTATTGATAACGGAGCAACCCCAAGGTGTTTCCCGTCATTACCTGTTTCTGTAATTGCCATGCCTTACCTTCCAGGGGCCTAACGATTAGATTAATAACCAAAACTTACTATAAAATAGCGAGTATTAGCATACGCTGCTTTACAAAATCTGGCAAGACGCGTAAACAGAATCAATTGTGAACCTTGCGTTCAGCAAGCGGATCGGTATAATCTACCTTAAATTTGATTTATAGCGTTAAAATCGCTATAATCCCTGTTGCCTAAAGACATTTTTTGTATTTTTCAACACCAAGGATATCACCAATGACTATTCTATCACGCTCAGGCATCAATCGAATAAAGCTCACCCTATTTTTGGCGGCCGTAACCAACAGTTGCTCCCTGCTGGGCATGGACGCCTGGGATGAGCAAGAAACATCTTCCTCCCTACTTCGCTCTCCGAGCTTCGTAGGGCAAGCACGCTCAGCTCAAGCACACTGGAATACAACCACTGCCTTGGAGAAAGTTGGTGACCGCAACAAGAAATTTGACCAGTCCATTTTGGACGCAATTAATGCATTAGCATTAGAATGGGGCATTCAGCGGGGCATTGAATATGTGGCGGTCGATCCACACCTGCCACCAGTCCTGAGTAACATAGTATCGGACTATTCCTATAATCCCGATTTGCACCAGGACGCACAAGTGGTTTTTGATTATCTACACACAGTTCAAGGCTTTGAAATACAAGATGGCATGCTGATTAACCGAGATGATTCTGATGGCAATACTATTCTGCACCTACTTGCTGCTGATCAGGACTCAGACAGAGCATTGCCTGTTTTGGATGCACTCATTAGAATCATGCAGGAATATAACATTGATCCATCCCAAGGTTTGAATGCGTTCAATAGAATTATACAGGAACATACGCATAGAAACATTTTCCTCGCCGATGCTCCTACAATGGTGACACAGCTCCTTGATAATGGCACCATCAACCCAAGTGGGCCAATCAATAAAAAAGGGGAGATGCCTATAGGAATAGCCGTTAGAATAGATGAACATGGCAAGCGTAAGCATTATGCTTATGCCTCGCGTAGAGACATGATAAACAAATTAGGCGGTGCAGAAACACCTATTGCCATTGCCGTTGAATGGGGTGATGATTCTTTGATGAAGCTACTCATTCAGTACGGAGCTTATGTAGACGGTAAGTACTACCATGGCCGGACACCATTGCACAGACTCTGCTGGTACACCTATCTGACCGATCAAGAGGTAATGTCTCACGCCACCTATTTACTTACACACGGTGCCAATGTTAATGCTCGAAATGACGAGCAAGAGACCCCACTCCATCTCGCCGTCATCAGGCGCTCCATTCCGTTGGTAAAGCTCCTTTTGCAGTGGGGGGCTGACGTACATGCTGTTGATCTCAATGGTAATACACCACTTAGTTTTGCCAGGTCAAATCTCAGCGGATGCAGCAAGGAGCCTGCCAGGGCAGAAATACTTGCCATGCTTCAAGAACACGCTGCCCAACAATAATGGCCTGCCACCACAACAACTGCGTAAAGATTCTTGCCCCTAGCCCAGCTGACAATTATACTAGCGGGTAATAGTGATTGAATAAATAGCCACGAGAGGAAACTATATGATAACGCCCGAAATAATTGAAGAAGTAAAAAATCGGCTGGTTAAAGTTTACAACCCGATAGAGATTTATCTTTTTGGCTCATATGCCTGGGGCCATCCTGACGACGAAAGTGATTTAGATTTGTTGGTGGTGGTACGTACATCTGATGATAAAAGTCATAAACGCAGCATCCCTGGCCGACGCGCATTATTCGAACTCGATATTCCAAAAGATTTGATGGTATACACACAAGATGAATTTAATGTGCGCTGTGCAAATCCAACATCCTTACTTTATAAGATCAAAAACAAGGGCAAGGTGCTGTATGCCTCAAGTTAATGAATGGCTTGATTGGATTGACAAAGCATCTGGTGATCTAAAATCAGCAAGAAAATTGATGAAAGATGACGATGAAACGCTTCATAATGCTGCCTATTTTACACAACAAGCAGCTGAAAAGGCACTCAAAGCTTACCTCGTCTTTAAGCATCAATCAGTTATCAGAACGCATGATTTAGAAAAACTATTAATGAACTGCATGAAACTTGATAGCACATTTAATCAATTGCGTGCATATACCGAAATTTTATCACCATTTGCAACTTACACACGTTATCCAGATGATCGATTTGATATAGATCGTACGGAAGCAACCGAAGCGATTAAGTATGCCGAAAAGGTCTTTAAATTTGTGAAAGCAAAAATAGATCCGGCTGAAAAAACCCCACAACTAAGTCTTTTTGATTTTTGAAAATAGAAGCAGAAAATACGCGTATTAAAAAAAGAGGAAAATGCCCTCTAGATCATCAAAATCATAACGCCATGTAATTGTGCAGCAGCTGCTGCACAAATTGGTATTACACACATGAGGAATCTCATCAATGACCATTCTATCACACTCTAGCATCAATCGAATTAAAGTTGCCTTATTTATGGCGGCTCTCACGAGCAGCTGTTCACTGCTGGGCATGGACGCTTCGGAAGGGCAACAAACAGATAACGCGCAAGCCCACTGGAATACAACCACTGCCTTAGAGAAAATTGGTAAATACAACAAGGAATTTGACCAATCAATTCTTGATGCGATTAACACAATACTTTTGCCAACCGGCTCTCAGTACGAGCTGCGTGAAATATCCAATCGATACATGATACGGGATATTCATGACATGATAGTTGCTGAGTATTACGACAGTCCTGGACTGCGCGAGGATGCACAAATTGTTTTTGATTATTTACACAATGTTCAAGGCTTTGCAGTACGCAATGGCAGGCTGGTTAACCGCACTAACCCTGATGGCCAAACTATTCTTCATCTGATTGCTGCTGATCTGAACCTAATAAGAGCATTGCCCATTTTGGATGCGCTCATCTCCATAATGCTAGCATATGGTATCGATCCATACCAAAGCACTAAGCTATACCAAGCAATAGCCGATAAAGATATTAAAAGAGCAACTCAGCTCCTTGCCAATGGTGCCAATCCAAATGGGCCAATTGATAAAAATGGTGAAATGCCTATAACGATTTGGCAACGGCTAAGGATGGGGCTAACACAAACAAGAGTACTGATGCGAGACATGCTAATGAATGCATCTGGTAGATATCAGAGCGAGCCGCCCCTTGTTAAGGCGGCAAAAATGGATGATGATTCATTTTTGCAACTACTTCTTAAATATGGGGCCTATGTAGACGGTAAAGACTGTGAGGGCAACACACCATTATGCACTGTTATCTCATTAAGCAATGGAGTCCGTCTCTTGCCCAAGGATGGGCTATTGCAAACTATGCATTTGGTTAAGTGTGGCGCCAACATTAATATCAGAAATAATTGCAGCGCAACGCCATTGCACCTTGCCACGAACAGACACGGTGCTTATCGATTAATTGAACTTTTGTTGCATTTTGGTGCTGATATGAATGCACTCAATAGAGATGGTCGTACACCATTATATGGCCAGGAGTGTTATAGATTACTAAGGTATGATCCTACAAATGCGGCTATACAAATCATGCTTCAGAATCATATTCAACAGGAACAAACTAGCGCCACCACAACCGCTACGTGAAGATTCTTGCCCGTAAGCCAGCTAGCAATTATACTAGCGGGTAATTGGTATTGGATAAATATAACCACAGAAGTATTTCGTTAAGGTTGCCATGGTAAAAAAAATAAAAGCTGCTCCGAAAAAAAATAGTTCTGCATTAAAAATTAATCAAAAAGACTACGTGCACTTTCTTGAAAAACTTACGGCAGATATTGCAACAACCCAATTACAAGCAGCCTTGGCTATCACCAAAGAGCTAACGATGCTGTACTGGCGGATAGGTACCATGCTCTCAGAAAAAATAGGAGATCAAGGATGGGGCGCGAAGACCATAGATCGTCTCGCCAGTGACCTTCAGTCAGCCTTTCCGGATATATCGGGATTTTCTGTACGAAACCTTAAGTACATGCGCAAATTTGCTGACTGCTACACTGATATCAATTGTGCAGCAGCTGCTGCACAAATTCCATGGGGCCACAACATGGTCATCTTGGATAAGGTCAAGGACCTCGCACAAAGGCTTTGGTATGCACAACAAACCATTGAAAATGGCTGGAGTCGTAGCATGCTTGAACACTGGATTGAATCAATGCTATACAGCCGAAAAGGCAAGGCGGTTACTAATTTCAAAAAGACCCTGCCGCCAACCCAATCAGATTTAGCAGAGCAAACGCTTAAGGACCCGTATAATTTCTCATTTATCGCACTGGATACCAAATTTAGAGAAAGAGAGCTTGAGCAAGGGCTTATCGATCACGTACAAAAATTTTTAATAGAGCTTGGTGATGGGTTTGCCTTTGTTGGAAGGCAGTATCGCATTGAAATAGATGATGAAGATAATTTTATTGATCTGCTATTTTATCATACAAAATTGCGCTGCTACATTATCGTCGAATTAAAGGCTACAGCATTTGATCCAAGAGATGCAGGGCAGATAAATTTTTACCTATCTGCCGTTGATGCTATGTTAAAGCACCCAGCAGACAATCCATCAATAGGTATTTTGTTATGCAAAACCAAAAGTAGAATCAAAGCGGAATACGCGCTTAGAGACATAAATAAACCGATAGGCGTAGCAAGTTATAAAACACAATTAGTAGAAAGTCTGCCTAAATCTTTTAAGGGAAGTTTGCCAACTACTGAAGAAATTGAGACTGAGCTAGAAAAACAGGAATTATTGGCTGGCAACAAGACGGTCAAAGAGCAAAAGAAAGTACCGAAGAAAGCGCCAATTAAGGCTAAAACAAAGCAGAAAATGAGCGCATCAAAGAAGAGCAAAAGGCCGTCTAAATCATCAAAATCGTAACGCCATGTAATTGTGCAGCAGCTGCTGCACAATTACATGGCGTTACACACATGAGGAATATTATCAATGACCATTCTATCACACTCCAATACCAATCAAATAATGCTCGCCTTATTTGTGGCAGTCCTCACGAGCAGCTGTCCGCTTTTGGGTATGAATACCTGTGAAGAGCACCAAACATCTGCCCAACTATCTCACTACACAGCCGCTGCTTTGAAAGAAATTGGTAGACGTAACAAGGAATTTGATCAATCAATTCTTGATGCGATTAACACAATACTTTTGCCAACCGGCCCTCAGTGCGAAGTACGTGAAATATCCAATCGATACATGATACGGGATATTCATGATATGATAGTTACTGAATATTACGACAATCCTGGACTGTGCCAGGACGCACAACTTGTTTTTGATTATTTATACGATATCCAAAATTTTGCCATACGCAATGGCAGGCTGGTTAACCGCACTAACCCTGATGGCAATACTATCCTGCACCTTATCGCTGCTGATATCAACGCTGCACAGACAGAAAGAATAAAGTTCGTTTATAAGGCACTTATCAGAATTACACAAGAATATAACATTGATTCAAACCCAAGCGCCCAGCTATGCGAGGCGATAAAGGCTAAGGATCTTGCAAGAGCCACTCAGTTACTTAATGAGGGCACCGATCCAAATGGTATGGTCAATAAAAAGGGGCAGTTGCCTCCTTCCTTATATTTCATACCCAAAAGACAATACCTATCGCATTATCATCCACAAGACATGTGGCGGCAACTGACGATCAATGGGATCTTCCTGGACCTAACGAGGGTATCTGGAAACTCACCACTTACACTAGCAGATAACAATTTTGAGTTTATATCACTGCTACTCAGATATGGGGCCTATGTAGATTGTAAAAATTTTTTAAATCCTGCACTGTTACTTACCACTTTTTTTATTTACAACAACGTAAGCATCCAGGATAAGTGCCATAAAGAGTTCCCTTTACATGCGGCCTGCAAACGGAACTCTCCTGAATTTGTTGAATGTTTGTTACAACAGGGTGCTGATGTACATGCTATTGATGCTTGCGGCAGAACACCGCTCGATGTTGCTGAGGATGAGCAGAGGAACAGGCCAGGCGATCATAAGCCGGCGGCTATAGTTGCTATGCTGAAGAACGTTGCTTAACAATAAGGCTTATAATTGTGCAGCAGCTGCTGCACAATTGGCATTACACACATGTAAACCATGCAATAAAAACAGCCACAAGCCATAGTAATAGGCGAGTTATCACCCCGGCAACGATATCGTCACCAAGCACGCCCCAGCATCCGGGCAATCGACGGTCAATAAAGCCGATAGGGAATGGTTTAAAGATATCAAGCAACCTGAAGACAGCAAAGGCTAGGAAATACCAGCCCCATTGCTGCGGCACGGCGATGAGGGCAATCAACATGCCTACCACCTCATCAATAACAATCCATGAGGGATCTTGGTTGACACTGTTTGGCAGGGAACGCTTGACCGCCAGTAGACCAATGGCCGTAAGGGCAAGCGCTATGCCCAGCGAATAGCCAACAGGCAGCAGAGGCGTACTGAAAACGATGAGTAGCGTCGCAAGGCTGGCGGCAGTGCCGGGGCATCCGGGGATGTATCCGATACAAAAGAATGATGAGATAAGATTGGCTATTTTTTGTGAAGGCGCTCGATATCCTTCGAGACGGTTGCGTTGCAACCTCCTCAGGACGAGCGCCTTTTTCAAGTTTCTAAAAAAGCCCAATCCCATAATGATTACCTTTGCTTTTGGTTACCACACGCAACGCGGCAATAAGAGATTAAATAATCAAGACCGGTGTACAATGTTAAGGCAACAACGGCGTATACAACGTACAAAGTGGCTGCAATAACTACGGTATTCTGGCCATTGTCAACCATGCACTGAATGAAGAGCGCGTAGATAGCAATCGCCTGCAAGAAAGTTTTGCGTTGTGCAAGCCTGGTGGTCTTTAATGTCCAGCCCTGCTTAAGCGCAAGCGACCGTAACAAGGTGACCACAATATCACGCATAACAATTAATGCCACAACCAACCAAGAAATGGTGCCGCGATACACAAAAGCAGCAAGGACGCCACAGATTAAAATCTTATCAGCCATAGGATCCAGGTAGGCACCCAGCTCACTTTCTACATGCCAACGACGCGCTATGTAGCCATCAAACAGATCGGTTACAATAGCCAAGGAGAATAATAGTATAGCGGGGTATAACGCTCCACCATCACACACGCATAACATGATAACCGGAAGAGCCAGAAGCATGCGCACTAGTGCAAGTATATTAGGGAAATTTTTCCATGCCCAAGACAATGTATGCCCTTTTTTTGATGATAGCCACACAATAACACACGCTCTTAAATGTATCGTTATTTTGCCCTATTGGCAATGCGCAATCACCAAAGGGCCTCCAGCGTTAAGGCAATCTGAAATGTACGCGGTACATTGCGACCAGCAAAGACATATAAACCGCCAAGCTCGACAAGAAAATGATCGGTACATTTGTAGGTATATTGAAGTCCTACCATATGGGACATGGTAGATGTATCTTTTTCCAATACATGCGTTACCAGGTTTGGCAACTTATTATCAATAGGCCTTACCGTATCCTGGCCTTTAAACTGGAACTGATAGGATAGATCAAAATAATCCATGGTCGTAAAAATACCATCAATAATATTACCAGCTTGGCAGAAAAATGATGCCCCTGGCGTAATACGTACAGGATGGATCTGATCAGGAAAACCCCGTACCGTACTATCAGGCAACGAAAAATCGCCATCAAAAAGAAATGATTCGCCAAACAAAATATGATCTTTTGCTAGGAGTGTCGGGAGAACTTTGCCATTAAAAACATTGCCCTGTAAAACATCTCTGACTGGAACTCGATAGTTGCGGCGATCTGATAAGCTAAACGCGCCGCTAAAATGCATGTAGGGATTAAGCGCGCGGTATTTTTCCCAAAATAATGATAGATACCCCGCAAATTGCGTAAAGCCTGTAATACCAACACCAAGCGGCTGACTCCATAATTTTGAACTATCGGTCGCTCGTGACGTTGGTAATTGAACATAGACACCGGCTAGCGCCCATCTAATACCTTCCAGTGGCAACTTGGCAGTGACATAGAGCGTAGAATCACCTAAGCCAACGGTAAAGTCATTTTTTTTGAGCTTCATGCCCTTGCGTGATAAAAGATCGTCAACAAAGGCCTCAAGTGATGCATAGTGGCTAAAAAATTTATTTTGTTCGCCAACATCAAAGGTGGCTGGCACTCCATTAACAAATTGCACCGGCGGCGGGAAGGCATTTGCCGGCTGGGAAATGACACCCCCACTCCCATTATTGCCGCCAAAGGCATCGAGATTTTCCTGAATATTTTGTAGCTTTTGGCGATTTTCCTGCGTGAGATCGTTGGCAATACATAGGTGTTGTTGCTGAATCATCACCGGGACGTTGACACCAATGGTGAGCTTATTGCTGTCAAAATTACGCGCATATTGCAGCTGGGCTGAATATTGCTCGAGGGATGCTCTGAAAATAATTGGCTGATGAGCCAGGATGCCTAAGTAGTCGTTATTTTTAACCAAAGCTGGCGTAGAAAGAACGCCGGTACCAACCAGCTTCTCCTGATCGATAAGCTTGCTTGCAAGTAAAATATCTTGTACGCGTATGTCTGATGCGCCAAAAATTACATGGGATAGATTGGCTGTATCGCCATTATTTTTGTATCCCTGCGAGGATATTGTTGCCAAAAAGGTGCACAGCAGCATATCGCTGCCTTCAAAGTAATTGGCATAAAAGGGCCAGGCTGGAAAGAGAACTTTGTCCCTGACCTTTTGCAAGCCCTCTGTTTGTTGTCCCTTTTTGATTGGTTGCTTTGTACTTGATGCACCAAGATCTTTGTTAATGTCAGCCATAGAGCGTAGATGAACACCGATCTCTTGCGACACTCGATCAGTAATAAGCTTGTTATTATTATCAAGTGCTATGCTCTTGCCATACAGGGTGTGTGACAACAGCATAGCACTTGATAATAGATATATAGATACTTTCATTAATCTTCTACCAGTGACTTAAGCGCCTCTTTTAAAAGTTTTTTACGATCCTGTTTTTGTTGCATAGCCTTGGCATCTTCTCGCATGGTCTGGAACTGTTTGTTGACCTCTTCTCGTACTTTTATATCCATCTCTTTAAGACGACGCTCTTCCTGCTCATTACTTTGATTAATGGCATCAAGATTTTTTTCCAGCGCCTCTAATTTTTGCGTAAGTGTCTTGCCAAGCTCTACTACCTTTTGCTCAGTGGTGGTTAATCTATGTTCAAGGGCTTGCTGTTCTTGCAATAACTGCTTTTCGCTCGCTGATGCGGTCTCAGCCCGACCCTCTAATGCATCAATTTGTTTTGTCTGCGCCTTTACTACATCCTTAACATCGTCAACTTTGTTGTTTGTAGCCTTCAACGTATCATCAAGCCGCTTATGCTGGCTAACCATCTTTTTCTGATGATCAGTGCGCTCATTAATCTTCTTTTCCAAGGTGGCAATTGCCTTTGTTTTTGTATCCAATGTATGCGTAAGTCTGTCAACTTTCTTTTCAAGTACAGCGGTCTGTTTTACAGCTTTTTTAATATCGTCTCTTTTTTCCTGTTTTTTCAAAAACTCTTCCACGTGCAATAGGCGGCGTTCAACATTGGGTGTTGCTGGAACAGAAGGCGCTGCTACCTGGGCTGCCTCATCATGACTTTCTACCTGAGATACTTCAGGCCTATCTGCGCTCTCTGCGCTGGATTGCACCGGCCAGTTAATAACATCGTTGTACAGCAGTAGGCCTATGGTAATAGTGGCAAGTATGGCAATGAGCACAACATACAGTATCCAGGCACGCGGTCGTATGCGTAGGTAAGCACCTCTCACAGCCCCCAGTCCCTGATACATCGATGATCCGGCCGTATGCCGAAAGCCTGAAAGCCAGTAGTGCGTTGTGCGGTATCTGGACACTATTTTTGACCAAGCCATTCGGCCAAATTCTGTTACGCCACGCACAATGCTTGACGATGCGTACACAATGCCCTGCCAAGAGCGCTGTGCCGCCCTAACTACAAATGCCATCGCCACGCCACACCATTGTGCCACGCTGGACCAAACCGTACGGCTAAAATTTGCTATGCTAGGCACAATACCTGACGATGCGTACATAATGCCCTGCCAAGAGCGCTGTGCCACCCTAAGCACAAATGCCCAGGCACCACGCATCTTGGAAAAGGCTACCGTAACAATGAATACTACCCAAGCCATTATTCGCCGTAAGGCATCCTGACAAGAACTTACTATTTTTTTAAAAAAATTTTGCATAAAGCATCTCTCCCAGCTTGCACTACTCTTTAAATCTTTTTTAACGTACAAAATTTAGCCAATTAATCGCAAGAATCGTCTAAATAATAATTATAAGATCAGGCTCCTAATTACGCATACCTTGTGGCGAAATCGTAAATATCCCAGCACTATTAGTCCCATAAATCAACCCAGTCGCCGGATCATCCTTGGTTATTCGGTCATTCGCGGATAAGGAGGTAAACATGGCCGGCGTAAGGCTGGCTGGATTAGTAATTGGCTGCTTGGCCATGCTATCAAAGCTATTAAGCAGGGTGCGGCCCCCAGCACTATTAACAAACACCGTGCTGTAGGTTAATGCCGGTACTGTATTCAATAACAAGCGCACTAGACCAAATACAGTGGTTTGTATAGGACGCAGGAACAGGAAGTTTTGAACATACCCAACCAGCGCGCTGCCAGCCAGACCTACCCGCCCATTACCAATAAGCTCGGCGCCAATAGTACTAAAGTTAAATGGTGCATTAGCTCTATTGTTGCCAATACTCAGCAGCCCCTGTTGATTTAAGAAGAAGAAACCACCATCTTCAAATGATAATTTCTGTAAAAGGCTATTCTGAGGGACGCCTTTATTCGCGTTAATCTCCAAGACCCCTTGTTGACCAATAATGCCAACGCCCTGGTTATGGAACTCTATATTAAAAGTTCCTTGGCTGAAGGATACAAATCCTTGTACTGGACTGGTTGGATTAGCCGGATTTTGGTTTACGGCATCAACTTTCAGCCGCGCATCTCTATCAACCACCATCGTTATTGCATCAGCTGAACTGCCTCCCAGAACAAGCTGTTGTCCTCCCTCGACAGAGATGAGCGCACCGGTATCAATGAGCACCATTCCCTGTCCGGTGATAGAAGCGGTAGCCGGCGCTATTGCTGGTACTGTTGCGTTGTTGGTCAAACGAACTTTAGCTCTATCGGTCGCAGCTACGGTGGCAGAGGCGTTGGTTCCGGCCCCGCCAAGCTTAATGGTAAGGCCATTTTGCAACCACACCGTACCATTACCCTGCCACTGCAAGAGCGCACCGGCTGGGATGGTTATTGGCGATGCCCCTGCTGTCATGATAACCATGGCTCCTTGGGCCTGCTTATCAAAGGTAATAAAGAGCTGGGCCCCTGGGTTAAAATTAAGTTGGCCATTGAAAGTGAACGTATTGGTAATCACAAGCTGATTATTTGTGCCATTAATATAAATAGTATCATTCGCCTTCAGCGTTGTTGGCGTTGATCCTTGGTACACCGTGGCGTTGCCCATCAAATATAATTGCAACGTATTAACAGGATCAATATCAAAATTAGTAATTGACCCATTTGATACTTCAATGCCTCCACTTGCGTCATTAATTACCTGAGAGCCGGTCAGCACTCGTGTCTTAATATTTGTTGGCGGCAGGGGAAAATCTCTTGTTACCATATCATTATCTAGATAGTCACCACTACGCTTTTTACCCTGCTGCTTAGGTGGCCTGTGCTGTACACTGGCCTTTGGCTTATTAGCGGATGGCTTAGTAGCAAGCGGTTTATTTACAATCGGCTTGCTCTGAGCATCTTTATTATATTCACGTTGTTTTAATTTTTGCTGAGCAAGGAAGGCGGCCTCCTGCCTTTTGCGCATAACTTCAAAGGCATTGGTGGGGCGTTTTTTGAGCTGTTGCGGCTGTCTGATGACAAATGATGAATCAATAGCATTTGGAATATTGAGTGCAGTCAACGAAACACCGGCATTTACTACCAAGTTGGCGGCCAACTGTTTTACCGGGAAGTTCTGAATCTGTATGTTTTGTCCACCAATCACCGCGTTAAGGTCAGTCACAAAGGCATTGGAGCCTAGATTGTTGACTGCTACCGCATAATTATCAAAAACAAGGCTGCTATACGCAATGCTAGACCCACCAACCAGCAGTAGATTATCACCAAAATTGACCGTTGGTGTACCTGAGACCGGCAACGTGCTTAGGTTAAGGGAGATATCTAACTGACTGTCAAATAATGCGCTATAGCCAATCAGCCCACTGAGTGTTAATTGATCATTACGTAGCCGCAACGTATTATTTACAGCTTCAACAAAGAAGCTCATATCGGTATCAACATCAATATCTACAATGCTCTCACCGGTCAATGCCATGGCGCCCGTAAATATGCCGCCCGGCACAGCAACGCTTGCTACCGCAACACTTTGCAACCCTGTAAATTCTATATTTTCCAAGGCGATGGTACCCAGGCCAAGATTGAAGGTTTTAATAATATTACCGGCCGAATCAACAATTGGCTGGATACTAACCCGCTTTTGAGCCCCTTCGCCAGTGAGGGTAAAGACGTTTGGCGTGTTTTGATCACCAAGTACTTGGATGGCATCCCCTGTTAATGAAATATCATCAATCAACTGAAAATCAACCCTAGGACCAATCAATAGTGAACTACCAGCTCCAAAGTCAAAGGTAAGCCCAGTAAGGCCGGCAAAGGTGATATTTTCTATCTCAAATATTACCCCCGGCTTTAAAAGAAGCTGCGGGTAAACAACATCACTAAACATTATGGTCGCGCCCTGACCATTCAAGAGTAAATTATGATCAATTATAATCTGCTCACCTGGCTGCACCGTAAAACCATTGGTTATTGTCAATGTAGTTGATAGCGGAATCGTCCCAGTAAGCTCACCGCCACGCATAACTTGAATCGCACTGCTCAGTATTCTGAATCCATATAAAAACGCATTACTCGTATCACGTGCCAAAAATAAGAATGCCGCACTATTGATACGTGATAAAAATACTATTGCTTCGCTATTTACTCTATCACCGTACAACAATGCATTACTATTGGTGCGATCACCAAATAACAGCGCATTACTGTTATTGCGGTCACCAAAAAGGAGTGCGTTACTGGTTATTCTGCTGTTATACGCAAAGGCTGCGCTTAAGACTCTATTTAGATACAGCAATGTATTACTGTTGTTCTTGGTTAGGAACAACTTGGCATTACTATCTGTCCTCTCATTAAACAGCAGCGCATTGCTATTTATGCGATCCCCAAATAACAGAGCGTTACTGTTGTTTTTAGTAAGAAATAACAATGTATTGCTCAATATCCTTAGGTTTTTATTTGTTGATTGGCTATTATTAATAATTGCAAACAACAAGGCATTACTGTTTATACGATTCAGGTACAGGAGTGCATTACTATTCACTCGATTATTGTAGGCTGCCGTCTCACTATTTATACGATCTCCAAAAAGAAGCGCATTGCTTGTTATCCTTGTTGCATACAATAATGCATTGCTATTGTATCGCACTAAGAAATTCAATGATTCACTGCTTATACGCGATAAAAATACTATTGCCTCACTATTTACTCTATCACCGTACAACAATGCATTACTATTGATGCGATCCCCAAATAAGAGAGTGTTGCTGTTTATACGGTCACCAAACAATAACGCATTACTGGTGATTCGATTGTTGTATAGAATCGTGTTACTAAGCGTTCTGTTTACATAAAGAGCGTAACTACTAAAGGTACGATTTCCCGATAGTACTGCGTTACTGGTCACCCTACTATTATATGCAAGGGCTGCACTTAATACTCTGTTCAGATACAATAACGTATTACTATTATTTTTGGTCAGGAACAATTTGGCATTGCTGTCTGTTCTTTCGTTAAATAGCAACGCATTACTATTGATGCGATCACCAAATAACAAAGCATTGCTATTATTTTTAGTAAGAAATAACAATGTATTGCTCAATATCCTTAGGTTTTTATTTGTTGATTGGCTATTATTAATAATTGCAAACAATAAGGCATTACTGTTTATACGATTCAGATACAGGAGTGCATTACTATTATTGGTCGTTAGGCGCAGCATCGCATTGCTGTTTATACGATCTCCAAACAAGAGAGCGTTACTGTTAATGCGATCACCAAATAACAAGGCATTGCTTAACGTTCTATCAATGTACAGTGCGTAACTGCTACTTGTGCGATTGGCTGATAATATTGCATTGCTCGTGATTCTTGTTGCAAACAGTAATGCATTACTGTTGTAACGTGCCAAGTATAATAATGATTCACTGGCTGTACGCGACAAGAACACTATCGCTTCACTATTGACTCTGTCACCGTACAATAAGGCGTTGCTGTTAATGCGATCACCAAAGAGCAGTGCATTGCTATTGACACGATTCAAGTACAACAAGGCATTACTGTTGTTGGTCGTTAGGCGCAGCATCGCATTGCTGTTTATACGATCTCCAAACAAGAGAGCGTTACTGTTAATGCGATCACCAAATAACAAGGCATTGCTCAAGGTTCGATCAATGTACAATGCATAACTACTACTTGTACGATTAGCTGACAATATTGCATTGCTGGTCACCCTATTGTTGTACAAGATTGTATTGCTCAGCGTCCTATTCACATAGAGCTCAAAGCTACTGGTTGTTCTCTTTAAGGATAGCAGCGCATTGCTGGTGATTCTATTGTTATAGAGAATTGTCTCGCTATTTACTCTGTCGCCGTACAATAAGGCATTACTGTTTATACGATTCAGGTACAGGAGTGCATTACTATTATTGGTCGTTAAGCGCAACATTGCGTTACTGTTGATACGATCTCCAAGCAAAAGCGCATTGCTATTGATGCGATCACCGAACAACAAGGCATTGCTTAACGTTCTATCAATGTACAGTGCATAACTGCTACTTGTACGATTGGCTGATAATATTGCGTTGCTGGTCGTTCTATTGTTGAATAGTATCGTGTTACTCAATGTTCTGTTGCTGTAAAGCCCATAACTGCTAAATGTGCGATTGGCTGATAACAACGCCTCACTAGTAATTCTATTGTTGTAGAGGATCGTGTTGCTAAGCGTTCGATTTACATACAAAGCATAACTACTGCTTGTCCTATTTGCCGATAAAATCGCATTGCTCAACGTCCTATTTACATATAACGCGTAGCTACTACTTGTGCGATTGGCCGATAGTAACGCTTCACTGGTTATACGATTATTGTACAGGATCGTCTCACTATTTACTCTGTAACCGTACAATAATGCGTTGCTGTTTACACGGTTCAGGTACAGCAAGGCATTGCTGTTATTAGTGGTTAGGCGCAGCATGGCATTGCTATTTATGCGATCTCCAAAGAGCAGCGCGTTACTGGTGATTCTTGTTGCATACAGTAATGCATTACTTGTAAAACGTGCTAAGGATGACAATGCCGCACTGCTGATACGCGATAAGAATACTATTGCTTCACTATTTACCCTGTCACCATACAAAAGCGCATTACTGTTTATTCTATCACCAAAAAGAAGTGCATTGCTTGTAATTCTATTATTGTATAGGATCGTATTACTCAATGTTCTATTAACGTACAGCTCGTAGCTACTCGTTGTTCGCTTTAAGGACAGTAAAGCATTGCTGGTCACTCGGTTGTTGTAGAGGATCGTCTCACTGTTGACTCTATCGCCGAAGAGCAGCGCGTTGCTGTTTATGCGGTCACCAAAGAGCAGTGCATTGCTCAAGGTCCTGTCTACGTACAATGCATAACTGCTACTTGTTCGATTGGCTGATAATATTGCATTACTTGTAACACGGTTATTGTACAAGATCGTGTTACTCAGCGTCCTATTCACATAAAGCTCGTAGCTACTCGTTGTTCTCTTCAATGACAGTAAGGCGTTGCTGTTATACCGTGCCAGAAACAATAATGCTTCACTATCTATACGAGATAGGAACACTATCGCCTCGCTGTTTACCCTATCTCCATACAGCAATGCATTGCTATTTACACGGTTCAAGTACAACAAGGCGTTACTGTTGTTGGTCGTTAGGCGCAACATCGCATTGCTGTTGATACGATCTCCAAACAAAAGCGCGTTACTGTTAATTCTATCACCAAATAACAAGGCATTGCTCAAGGTTCGATCAATGTACAATGCATAACTGCTCGTTGTACGGTTTGCTGATAATATCGCATTGCTTGTAACACGGTTATTGTACAGGATCGTGTTGCTCAAGGTTCTATTTACATACAACGCATAACTGCTACTTGTTCGATTAGCTGACAATATCGCGTTACTGGTAATTCTATTGTTATACAAAATTGTATTGCTAAGCGTCCTATTAACATATAATGCATAGCTACTGCTTGTCCTATTGGCTGATAATATCGCTTCACTCGTTACACGATTATTATACAAGATCGTATTACTAAGCGTCCTATTCACGTACAATGCGTAGCTGCTAGATGTACGATTGGCAGATAACAGTGCCTCGCTGGTAACTCTATTGTTGTACAAGATCGTGTTACTCAACGTTCTATTCACATATAACGCGTAGCTACTACTTGTACGATTGGCTGATAATATCGCATTACTGGTGGTTCTATTATTATAGAGGATCGTATTGCTATTCTCGCGATCACCAAAGAGCAATGCCGCGCTGTTTATTCTATCACCAAATAAAAGTGCATTACTATTTATGCGATCGCCAAAGAGCAAGGCATTACTATTTGTTCTAGCTAAATATAATAGTGTATTACTATTAGCTGTCACTGCCGCCGCATTAGTCATGGCATTAATCATGCCACCATTTAAATACGTTATAAATTTGGTACCCGCATCTGCTGCGGCGATACTGACGGTGGGCTGAATATTTTTAGCATCAGGATATTGGGTTGGATCATACCATAAGGTGACGCCATCAACCGTCAACGATGAGCTGTTGCTTACGGTCAGCACATGATTTTTTGTTACAATGGTTGATTCACCGTTGACATAAATACCACCTATAGTAAATGTGTATGAATTGGCCATTTCAATTTCAACACGCGTAAGACGCAATTGCGATGAAACACTTTCAAAAACAAAGCCCCCAAGTCCTAGTCCTTTAATCTTAATATCCTTCAAGTGCAGCGTAGTATTGGGTCTAATCCAAATAGAACCACGTTGCGTCAGATCAAGAATATTACCGTTGCCTAGGATGGTAGGCTGATTGCCAGATGTTAATGTACCAAAGGTCCACATACCTGAGAGCTTGGTGTTACCCCGTAACTGCAAATCACTTGCATCGTTCCATAAAAGTGTATGCGTAAGTTTTAAAGAACCACTTGCCAGGGGAGCGCCAAAGGCAAACATCCTACCCGCTGTATCAACGGCACCCGATCCGGTAAGCGTTGCATCTGGCAACAGCCGAAGATCATCATCAAGAATAATGGTACCGCCATTCATAACAATGGAACCGATATCGCCCGTAAGGGCCAAGGTAAGGCTACTGAGATTAGACGTAAGCGATAACGGACTGGTGAGCGTAAAATCTGGCGTGCCTTCTAGGCGGTTTCCGCCACGGATCACCGTAATTTGGTCTGAAAAGACACCATCAGATATACGAAAAATTTGATTAGTGTTAAGCACAATTGGCTGTGCCGACGTTGCGGCGTACGTGCCGGTAAAATAGGCGGGGTTGCCATTAATAGTCAGCATACCACCATTGAAAGCAATGGGCTGCTGTCCTGCCACTTTACCTGTTTGTGCAAGCGTCCCATTCCAGCTTGGAATGCTCGTATTAACGGTAAATTTTGCAGGCCCGACATTAATAGTAGAGTCTTGGCCAGAAAAATTAAGACCAGCAAAACAGGTTATTTGAGCGAAGAGCACAATGATCAGATACATCAAACATGTATGATAACTCATCTCTCCCCTACCTCTTTTCCGTTATACATAAGCACTTATCGACGCAAGAATAACGTATTGCCCAACACCAAAACAAGTAATCATTGATATTTTACCTGTCCATACATATAAACCGTCGCACCACCCTTAACTTTAGTGATTAAACTTGAATTCAAAAGTAATGCTTCGCCACTATTTCTGCCTGTGCTTGTCATCGTAACCTGGTCATCCAAGAGCAGCGTTCCTGTTTGTAATTGTAGGCCGGTATTGGTAGAAAAAAGTGTACAGCCACTTAAATAAAGATTTGATGTTTGATCGGTCATGAAAAGTAAGTTGCTATTGGCTCTACGCGGGGCATAACTAAATGTTGTATCATGATCAAACATAAGGGTGCTCAGGGAATTAATAGTGCTGCCAACCCCCGTGGTATAGGCAAACGTTGTCGTCCCCGTAAATACAACGTCCTTATCAAATAAAATGGATCCACGGGAGAAGGTATAATTAGCAGAACATCCGAAAACAACATTTCTCAGTACCAAAGAGCCGCTGTCCATCAAACAGCGTATATTGGTTCTACCCACATTATTGATAGTTATATCTTCTAAAATAAGCTGCGAATTGGGCCTAACTATCAATGACGAACCTTCACTCAGGGTTAACTTTCTGCCGGGGCCACTAATTTTACAATTATCAGTAAATTGTAAAACCCCATAAATTCTTGCATCGGTATCAAAAAGTAAATTCGCTGCATCAAAATTAAATGAAAATGACATGACAAATTCTGTTGCTGTCGGACCAAATTCAAGTGTGTGAGTATTTGCCAAAATCGTGCCACTTCCTGTAAAACGTATTGGTTGGGCAAGCTTCAAATCTTCTAATAGTGATAATACGCCCCCATTTAAGTTTATGGCACTCGAGACTGGAAAAAAGGCGTTATACGTGCACGTGGTCGTATTTGCTGCCAGAGTAAACCCATTCGCAAGGTATGCAAATCCTAAAATAGTATTTACTTGTCCATTAGGAAAGGCTGCTGTTGGATTGAGAGACACATTATTATTAGCACCGACCGTTAACCCATGGGCTACAGGTGACAGCACATATGCTACCATTATTACTATAAAACCTATCTTGCTCATTGCCTGTGGTACCATCAATTGCTCCCGCCCTCTATGACTAAAATAGTATCACGCTACCTGTCAGATTATTGCCATTCACTATGGTTGCTAAAATAGAAAGGTACATAAGTCCTGGACTCAAACTCAATGGCTGATTAAGCACCAGCGTGGTTGTTGGGTTTAATGTAAGACCAGAATATTGATTATCCATAAGAAATGAGGTGCTCTTTACATTTTGATACACCAAATAACCGGTATCAAGTCTTAAGAGTGCACCAGAACTGATCTGGACGGCCTGATCATCACTGCTGATATTATCCCCGATAATAATACCCGAACCGGCTGAGCCACCTTCAGCAACCAAGTCAGAGATACCATCAATAAGCAGCGACCCGTTTGTTAACTGCATGCCATACTTCGTTGCATGGAGTGTGGCACTATCCAGTTGCAAGAGCGATGTGTTATCAGCAAAGGTAAGCAATTGCTGCCTATTCCCCTGCGGGTCATAACTAAAGGTAAATGACGGCTCTAGGAGCAGAGTAGCATTTGACTGAATAGTAGAAGCAAGCGAAGTATTAAACGCAAAGGTATATGACCCAACCATATCTAAGAAGCGTGTAACTTGGAATGATCCGCTGCTAAAGGTAAAGTTGTTGGACTGTACCCATGTCACACCATCAAAAATAATAACTGATGAGTTATCCATACATGAAAGCTTAGTGTCACCAGCCCCACGTATATTGGCATTTTTTAAATGAAGCTTGGCATCGTGACCAACAAGGACATTTGCATTATTCCCTAGGGTAATGGTGCATCCCTGTGCGTCCAACAGACAGGTTCCTGTAAACTTTAGCGTACTATTAATAGTAATGTCGTTAGAAAACACCAAATCTGCATTGTTAATAGTCAGCGCAGATGCGGTTGAGAAGCCGGTAAAGGTTGCCGAAAAATTAATACTATGATTATCCCCAATAATCAGGCCGCCAGTCTGAAAATATGCGCCGCTATTCAGCGTAAGATCAGAGGCCAGATACAATTGCCCACCGTGTAGTGCTATAGCGCCTGCAATAGGATAGACCGATTGAAAGGTCACTGTCGTAGTATTAGTTTGTAGGCTAAAGCCATTGGGTAGGTAGTTGAATGTATTGATTACGTTGCTTGTGCCGCCAATAAAACTATTGTTCGATGCTGTAACTGCCGTAGCCAAAAATTCATTACTGGTGATACGCTCAAAATACAATAAAGCATTGCTCAGCGTTCTGTTTACGTACAGTGCATAACTGCTATTAGCACGATTTGCTGATAACAATGCATTGCTTGTATAACGTGCTAAGGATGACAATGCCGCACTGCTTATGCGCGATAAGAATACTATTGCTTCACTATTCACTCTGTCGCCAAATAACAGTGCATTGCTATTTATTCGTGTTGCAAATAACAATGCGTTACTGGTGTAACGTGCTAATGCACCCAACGCTTCACTATTTGTGCGCGATAAAAATATTATTGCCTCACTATTCACCCTGTCACCAAACAACAGTGCGTTGCTGTTAGTGCGACTCAAATACAACAGTGCATTACTATTGTTGGTGGTCAGCCTCAACATAGCGTTGCTGTTGATACGGTCACCAAAGAGCAAGGCGTTACTATTATTTTTTGTCAGGAATAACAAGGCGTTGCTTGTCGTTCTTCCTGCGCTTCCTCCATTGAGGATGGCATTGCTCAACACGCGCATATCATAGGCCAACGTCTCACTAATGATCCTGTTATTGTACAGAATCGTGTTACTGAGGGTTCTATTGCTATAAAGCCCATAGCTACTCGTTGTCCTCTGCAAGGAGAGCAGCGCATTACTGTTGTAGCGGGCTAAGAATGCTAGTGACTCACTATTTGTACGTGAAAGAAAATTGATTGCCTCGCTGTTTACTCTGTCACCGTACAATAATGCATTGCTATTTATGCGATTCAGATACAATAAGGCGTTGCTATTATTCGTCGTTAGGCGCAGCATTGCATTGCTATTGATTCTGTCGCCAAGCAAAAGAGCATTACTATTTATGCGGTCACCGAACAATAAGGCGTTGCTCAAGGTTCGATCAACATACAGTTCATAACTGCTTGTCGTCCTTTTCAGAGACAGGAGTGCATTACTTGTAACACGGTTGTTGTACAGGATCGTGTTACTCAGCGTCCTGTTGACATACAATTCATAGCTGCTCGTTGTTCTCTTCAGGGACAATAAAGCATTGCTGGTTGTTCTGTTGTTGTACAGGATTGTCTCACTGTTGACCCTATCACCGAAGAGCAGGGCATTACTATTGTTTCTTGTTAGGAATAATAGTGCGTTGCTGTTATTGGTCGTCAGCCTCAACATAGCGTTGCTGTTGATACGGTCACCAAAGAGCAAGGCGTTACTATTATTTTTTGTCAGGAATAACAAGGCGTTGCTTGTCACTCTTCCAAAACTTCCGCCATTGAGAGTGGCGCTACTTAATATACGGAAATCATAAGCAAGCGTGTTGCTTAATATCCTGTTGCTATACAAGCCATAACTGCTAAATGTACGATTGGCTGACAACAATGCTTCACTTGTTATCCTGTTATTGTACAGAATCGTATTGCTCAGGGTTCTGTTTACGTAGAGCTCAAAGCTACTGGTTGTTCTTTTCAGGGATAGCAGTGCATTACTGTTATAGCGGGCCAAGAATGCTAGTGACTCACTATTTGTACGTGAAAGAAAATTGATTGCCTCGCTGTTTACTCTGTCACCGTACAATAATGCATTGCTATTGATGCGATCACCGAACAATAGTGCGTTACTGTTGTTTCTTGTTAGAAATAATAGTGCATTGCTGTTATTGGTTGTGAGTCTCAGCATTGCGTTACTGTTAATTCTGTCACCAAACAAGAGTGCGTTGCTGTTTATACGATCGCCAAATAACAAGGCATTGCTCAAGGTCCTGTCAACATAGAGCTCATAACTACTTGTCGTCCTCTTTAAGGACAACAGTGCGTTACTTGTAACACGGTTGTTGTACAAGATCGTGTTGCTGAGCGTTCTATTAACGTACAGTCCGTAGCTACTCGCTGTTCTCTTTAAAGATAGTAAGGCGTTGCTAATAACTCGATTGTTATACAGGATTGTCTCACTATTTACGCGATCGCCAAAGAGTAAGGCATTGCTATTATTTCTTGTCAGGAATAAGAGCGCATTACTGTTATTGGTTGTTAAACGCAGCATGGCATTGCTATTGATACGATCACCAAACAATAAAGCGTTACTATTTATGCGATTCAGGAACAACAAGGCATTACTATTTGTTCTGCCAGCACTACCGCCATTGAGGATGGCACTACTCAAAATGCGGAAATCATAGGCCAGCGTCTCGCTGATTATTCTGTTATTGTACAGGATCGTGTTACTCAGCGTCCTGTTCACATATAACTCAAAGCTGCTGGTTGTTCTCTTCAAAGATAGGAGTGCATTACTGTTGTAGCGGGCCAAGAATGCTAACGACTCACTAGCTGTACGTGACAAAAAGTTGATTGCCTCACTATTTACGCGATCGCCATACAGAAGTGCGTTACTATTTATGCGACTCAGGAACAAGAGTGCATTACTGTTATTGGTCGTTAGGCGCAGCATTGCATTGCTGTTGATACGATCACCGAATAAGAGCGCGTTACTGTTATTTTTAGTCAGGAACAACAAGGCATTGCTATTTGTTCTTCCAGCACTACCGCCATTGAGGATGGCGTTGCTTAACACACGCACATCATAGGCCAACGTCTCGCTGATTATTCTGTTATTGTATAGGATTGTGTTACTTAGTGTTCTATTAACGTAGAGTCCGTAGCTACTCGTTGTTCGCTTTAATGACAACAGCGCATTGCTTGTGATTCTATTATTATAGGCGACCGTTTCACTGCCTACGCGATCGCCAAAGAGCAGTGCGTTGCTATTGACGCGGTTCAGATACAGAAGTGCATTACTGTTATTCGTGCTGAGACGCAACAATGTATTACTATTTACGCGCGCACCAAATAATAATGCGTTACTGTTGATACGATCACCAAACAACAAGGCATTGCTTAAGGTTCTGTCTATATATAACGCATAGCTGCTACTTGTACGATTGGCTGATAACAGCGCATTACTGGTCACACGATTGTTGTACAGGACCGTATTACTCAATGTTCTATTAACATAAAGCTCGTAGCTGCTCGTTGTGCGCTTCAATGATAGCAGCGCATTGCTTGTTATTCTATTGTTGTAGAGTATCGTGTTACTCAGCGTCCTATTAACATACAAGGCATAGCTACTTGCCGTGCGCTTTAATGACAGAATGGCATTACTGTTATTGGTACTGAGTCGCAGCATCGCGTTACTGTTGATACGATCGCCAAACAAGAGAGCATTGCTGTTTATACGATCACCAAATAACAAGGCGTTGCTCAAGGTCCTATCCACATACAGTGCGTAACTGCTACTTGTACGATTGGCCGATAATATGGCGTTGCTAGTAACACGGTTATTGTACAGAATCGTATTGCTCAGCGTCCTGTTGACGTACAGCTCATAGCTACTCGTCGTCCTCTTCAGAGACAGTAATGCATTACTGGTTGTTCTGTTGTTGTACAAAATCGTGTTACTCAGGGTTCTATTCACATACAACGCGTAACTACTACTTGTACGATTCGCCGATAACAATGCGTTACTATTTGTGCGATTGCCAAATAGCGAAGCGTTACTCAGGGTTCTATTCACATACAACGCATAACTGCTACTCGTACGATTGGCTGATAACAATGCATTACTGGTGGTTCTATTGTTATACAGAATCGTGTTACTATTCTCTCTAGCACCAAAGAGCAATGCCGCGCTGTTTATTCTATCGCCAAAGAGCAAGGCATTACTATTTGTTCTAGCTAAATATAACAGTGTATTACTATTAGCCGTCACTGCCGCCGCATTGGTCATGGCGTTAATCATGCCGCCATTTAAATACGTTATAAATTTGGTACCAACATCTGCTGCTGCGATACTGACGGTGGGCTGAATATTTTTAGCATCAGCATATTGGGTTGGATCATACCATAATGTCACCCCATCAACCGTCAGGGATGAGCTGTTACTCATCGTCAGTATATGGTTTTTTGTTACAATAACCGATTCGCCGTTAACATAAATACCACCAGCAGTAACGGTGTATGAATTAGCCATCTCAATTTCAACACGACTGAGACGTAATTGAGAACTAACACTTTCAAAAACAAAGCCGCCTCGTCCAAGCCCTTTTATTTTTACATCAACAAGACGAAGCGTTGTATTAGCTTTAATAAAAATTGAGCTACCGCGCGAAAGATCGAGCGTATGCCCGTGCCCATCAATAGTAGGCATACAACCGGCCGTTAACGTCCCAAAGCGCCACATGCCATACAATACTGTATTACCGTCTAATTGTAATTGACTGGCATCGTTCCATAGTAGTGTATGTGTCAGCCGTAATGCACTACTTGCAAGGCCAGCACCTAAGATAAATTTTCTTCCTGTTGTGTTTACCGTACCTGACCCGGTAAGCGTAGCATCTGGTAACAGCCGAAGATCATTATCAAGGATGATCGTTCCGCCGTTCATTGTAATAGGCCCAAGGTCACCATTAAGCGCAAGCGTAACACTGCTGAGATTATGCGTTAAGACCAGTGGTGTAGTAATGGATGAATAATCTGCGGTACCCTCAAGGCGATTGCCACCACGAATGATGGCAATTTGATCTGAAAACAGCCCATCATCAGGACGAAATAGTTGATTAGTGTTGAGGACAATTGGCTGCGCTGATGTTGGTGCATACGTGCCGGTAAAGTATGCTGGATTACCATTGATTGCGAGCGTCCCACCATTAAAGGTGATTGGTTGCGTCCCAACAACCGCTCCCGTCTGGGCAAGCATCCCATTCCAGCTTGGAATGGCGGTATTGACAATAAATTTTGCAGGACCAACACTAATCATAGAACTTGGCCCAGAGAAATTTAATCCCGCTGGTAAACACGGTGTATCAGCAAGGAGCATGACAATAAAATATATCCAGCACGCCGCTAAACTCATCTATTCCCTTTTTATTGGTATTTTATTCGCCCATACATATAAACCGATGCACCGCCCATGACCTTAGTAGTCAAGCTGGAATTTAGAAGTAATGCTTCACCACTATTTCTACTTGTGCTTGTAACCGTGACCTGATCATCTAACAATAGTGTCCCTGTTTGCAACTGTAATCCTGTATACGTAGAAAAAAGTGTGCAGCCACTCAAATAAAGGCATGATGTTTGGTCTGTCATGGACAACAAGCTACCATTTGCCCTGCGTGGGGCGTAGCTAAGCGTGGTATCGTGATCGAACATTAGGGTGCTGAGTGAATTAATGGTACTGCCCACGCCGGTTGTGTACGCAAATGTTGTAGTACCGGTAAATATAACATCCTGATCAAACAAAATTGATCCACGGGAAAAGGTGTAATTAGCAGAGGATTCCAGGATAACATTTCGTAGCACTATGGAACCGTTATCCATCAAGCACCGTAGATTGGTTCTGCCCACATTCCTAATCGTAATATCTTCTATAATAAGCTGCGAATTAGGCCTGACGACTAAAGCCGAACCATTGTTAAGCGTCAATACTTTGCCATGCTTTCCACAAATTTTACAACCCTGTGCAAATTGTAACGTCGAATAAAGCCTTGTGTTGGTATCAAATCGTAGCATGGTGGAATCAAAATTGAACGTGGCTGTAAGTGCAAAGTCGGTAGTCGTTTCACCGATAGCAAATAAACTTTGGTTGCCTAAAATAGTACCACCAGTAGGAAAGGCCACCGGTTGGAAGCAAATGAAATCTTCAGCCAATGATAACGTCCCTCCATTAAGACTCACCGTACTCGAGACCGGAAAAAAGCCGGCAAAGGTGCATGTGGTAGTGCTGCTCGCAAAGTTAAAACCATTGAGCATCACACCAAAACCAAGAATATTATTACCACCACCAGCAAGGTTGGCCGTAGGTTGAAGCGATACGTTAGCATTTGATCCTATATTTGGTGCTTTAACACCACCAATCATAATACTCAGCACCATGAAGAGACAACAAATATAACGCGTAATAAAAATCATTAACAAAATCCCCACAAACATGCTGTCATTAAAATTGACTTACAGAGCCGTTAAATAACAAAGGATTAATTAAACCAGCCTGCGTTGAAAGGTACAGTACTGCGGATCCTAAATTCATCGTCTGATCAAGTAATAAGTCTCCACCAGGATTGATTACCATGCTTGAATACTGACTCCCAACGACCAGTGAGGGCGCATTAACGTTTTGATAGATTAGGTAACCTCTATCCATCTCTAAAATCGCTCCAGGTTTAAGCACAAGTATCTGATCATGACTTGCATTATTATCACCAAGAATAAAACCAGTCGTCTGGTTGCTGCCGTTAAAAAATCCGGTGGTTGTCACAGCACCTTCAACAAAAATCTGCGCCAAACCGTCCACGGACAAATTGCCATTAATAAGCTGCATGCCATATTTTGTAGCATGAATCGTAGCATTATTCATATATAATTGTGATGAATTATCCGCAAAGGTCAGGAGCTTCGGCCTATTGCCCTGAGGATCATAACTAAAGGTGAATGTTGGCTCCAAATATAGGGAGGCATTATGCGCAATGGTCGATGAAAGTGATGTATGAAAGGCAAAGGTGTACGTGCCATACATATCCAAAAATGTATTAATCTGAAACGACCCACGACTAAAGGTAAAGTTATTATCCTGTATCCACGTAATAGCATCAAAAATAATTGAAGCAGAATTATCCATACAGGAGATATTATTACTACCAACACCGCGTATGGTTGCATTTCTCACATTAAGCGAAGCATTATGACCGATAACAACATTTGCGTTAGGGCCAAGGATGATTGTACACCCTTGGGCATCAAGCAAACAGGCGCCGGTAAATTTTAGGGTACTATTGATAGTTAAGTCATTATTAAGATACATGTTAGCGGTATTAAATATAAGCGGGGAAGTACCTGGAAAGGTACTTACTGTAGGTGCCAAATCAATACTATAATTATTGGCGTTAATCACCCCGCCTGTTTGGAAATAGCCGCCATTGCCCAAAACAAGATCCGACCCTAACTGTAATGACCCGCCGTGTAGTGCTATAGGCCCTGCAACTGGATAAACTGACTGAAAGGTTACTGTCGTGGTGTTACTGTGTAGGCTAAAACCACTTGGCAGGTAGTTAAATGGCGTGATTACATTGCTTGAGCCACCAATAAAACTATTGTTCGTTGATGTATGCGCGGAGGACAAGAATTCATTACTGAAGATGCGAGCGTTATACAATATCGTATTGCTCAGCGCTCTTATAAGTACCGGATTAGCCGCCGCCGCTACAAAGACAATGGCTGCGCTTGCAATTCTATTATTAAACAGGATTGTATTACTCAGTGTTCTATTCACATACAAGGCATAACTACTACTCGTACGATTTGCCGATAGCAAGGCTTCGCTCGTTATTCTATTGTTATAGAGTATCGTGTTGCTTAACGTTCTATTTACATATAATGCGTAACTGCTTGCTGTACGCTTTAACGATATGATCGCATTACTGTTATTCGTTGATAACCGTAACATTGCATTGCTGTTAACGCGATCACCAAATAACAATGCATTACTGTTATTTTTTGTCAGGAACAACAGGGCATTGCTTGTCGTTCTTCCAAAGCTTCCGCCATTCAGAGTGGCACTGCTGAGCACACGCATGTCATAGGCCAGTGTGTTACTAGTGATTCTGTTGTTGTACAAGATCGTGTTACTCAGAGTTCTGTTTACATACAACCCATAGCTGCTACTTGTTCGATTGGCCGACAATATCGCTTCGCTCGTTATTCTATTCACATACAATGCGTAACTACTTGCTGTGCGCTTTAGTGATATGATGGCGTTACTGTTATTCGTTGATAATCGAAGCATTGCATTACTGTTGACTCGATTCAGGAACAACAGGGCACTACTATTGATGCGATTACCAAATAACAATGCCGAGCTTAGTGTCCTATCAACATACAACGCGTAACTACTGCTCGTTCGATTTGCCGATAACAAGGCCTCGCTCGTTATACGATTGTTATATAAAATCGTATTGCTTAACGTTCTATTCACATACAAAGCATAACTGCTTGCTGTGCGTTTCAATGATAGAATGGCATTACTGTTATTTGTTGATAACCGTAGCATTGCATTACTATTAACCCGGTTCAGATACAATAATGCGTTACTATTGATGCGACTGCCAAACAATAACGCAGTACTCAACGTTCTATCAACATACAATGCATAGCTGCTGCTTGTACGATTTGCCGATAACAACGCGTTACTGTTTGTCCTATTGCCATATAATGATGCATTACTCAGCGTTCTATTCACATACAAAGCATAGCTACTACTGGTGCGATTCGCTGATAGCAGCGCTTCACTGGTGATGCGATTGTTATAGAGTATCGTGTTGCTTAACGTTCTATTCACATATAATGCATAACTGCTTGCTGTACGCTTTAATGATATGATGGCATTACTGTTATTTGTTGATAAGCGTAACATTGCGTTACTATTCACACGTGCCGCAAATAACAGCGCATTGCTATTTATGCGATTACCAAAGAGCAACGCATTACTCAGTGACCTATCCGCATACAATGCATAACTGCTATGGGTACGATTGGCTGATAGCAATGCGTTACTATTCGTGCGATTACCAAATAGCGAAGCGTTACTCAGCGTCCTATTCACGTATAATGCATAACTGCTACTCGTACGATTTGCCGATAATATCGCAGTACTATTTGTCCTATTCACATACAACGCATAGCTACTACTTGTTCTATTTGCCGACAATATCGCATTACTCAACGTTCTATCAACATACAACGCATAAGAGCTATGAGTACGATTCGCTGACAGTATTGCAGTACTATTTGTACGATTCACATACAAGCTATAACTACTAAAGGTTCTATTTGCTGATAATATCGCATTACTATTTGCTACCACAAGGCTAAGTGGTGCCATTCCTTGAATTGCCCCGCCGTTCAAGTAGGTGATTGATGTGGTGCCAATATTGGCCGCCGCAGCAGAAACCACAGGACGAATATTTCTATTGTCATTATATTGGGTTGGATCGTACCAAAGCGTCGTCCCATCTACGGTCAGGGTGGCAGCATTAGTCAAGGTGAGCAGATGATTTTTTGTTACAATTACTGATTCACCCTCAATATAAATACCGCCTATTGTAACGGTATAAGAATTGGCCATTTCAATTTCAACGTGAGAAAGGTGAATATTGGCAGTCTGATCTTGAAAAACAAAGCCGCCACGACCCAGCCCTTTAATTTTAATATTGGCCAGTCTCAGTGATACGCCGCGTGAGATATAAATAGATCCCCCTTGTGTTAAATCAAGGGTTTTGTCATGACCAACAATACGCGCGTATGCCGAGTCATTTTTGGTAAATGTCCATTGACCCGATAAAGCAAGATTGCCTTCGATCAAAATTTTATCAGCATCACACAGTAAAAGCGTATGCGTTAGTGCTAAACTTTGTGTTGCATAAGGGCCTCCAAAAAGTAGATTTCTACCATCCAAAGAAACGTATCCAGAACCTTGTAACGAGGCATCTTGCGCTAACTCAAGATCACCATCAAGAAGTATATTTCCCCCATTCATTACTATGTTACCCATGCGACCTGCAAGGCCAAGCGTCACAAAACTCAAATTATGCGCTAGAGTAAGAGGAGCTGACACCAATCGGTCAAACAGCGCACTGCCATCTAATCTGTTTCCCCCTCGTATAACAACAATCGGGGTGAACAATTGACCCTCTTCTGCACGCAATAACTGGTTGGTGGTGAGCACAAACGGCGATGTAGCTCCAGGGGCATATATAAATGAGCCTTCAGCATCGGCATTACCAATACTAAGCATCCCACCGTTAAAGGTAATTGGTTGCGTTCCGACTATCGCTCCTACCTGCGTCAGCGTGCCATTCCACGCTGGAATTGCAGTATTAATAGCAAATTTTGCAGGACCAACATTAATCGTCGAGCTTGCTCCTGAAAAATTTAATCCTGCTGGTAAGCATGGTGCCTCAGCAAGGAGCATTATAATAAAATAGAGCCAGCACACGAACAAACCCATCTATTCCCTTTGTTCTATTGATATTTTATTCGTCCATACATGTAAACGGTCGAACCGCCCATCACCTTGGTAGTAAGGCTGGAATTAAGCAGAATCGACTCGCCGGTATTTCTGCCTGTGCTTGTCATCGTAACCTGATCATCTAATAACAACGTTCCTGTTTGCAACTGTAATCCTGTATACGTAGAAAAAAGCGTGCAACCGCTTAAATAAAGGCACGATGTGTTATCAATCATATTCAGTAAATTTCCTCGCGCATTACGCGGGGCATAACTAAAGGTAGTATCGTGATCAAACATAAGCGTACTTAGCGTATTAATCGTACTGCCAATCCCCGAGGTATACGCAAACGTTGTGGTACCGGTAAATACAACGTCTTTATCAAATAAAATTGATCCACGAGAGAAGGTATAATTTGCACTGCATGCCAAAATAACATTGCGCAGAATCAGTGATCCATTATCCATCAAACAACGTACATTGGTTGTGCCTAAATTGCTAAGCGTTACATCTTCTATAATAAGCTGCGAATTTGGCCTCACCACAAGGGCTGAACCGTTCTCGAGTGTTAGTACTTTACCCGTCGTTCCACGAATTTTACAATTTTGTGCAAATTGTAAGATGCCATAAAGCCTTGTATTGGTATCAAACTGTAGTATGGTTGCATTAAAATTCAATGAGGCCGTTAGCACAAAGTCAGTTGTGGTTTCACCAAGAGTAAAGCTATTGCCATTACCCAAAATAGTGCCGCCCGTGGGAAAGCGTATCGGTTGAACACATATAAAATCTTGTCCAAGTGACAACACCCCACCATTCAAGCTTACCGCGCTAGAGACTGGAAAATAGCTACCAAAAGTACATGTATCGGTGTTGGCTGCAAAATTGAATCCATTATCCAGAGCACCAAAGGCGAGTATGGCATTAAGCCCACCCCCAAGCGCTGCTGTCGGTTGAATCGACACTGTAGTGTTTGATCCCACGTTTGCCGCTTTGACCAAGCCGGCTATTGCTATCAGGATAATAAAATAACAGATATAACGAGTAATAATGCGCATTACCAATACTCCCACAAACAAATTATGCTCAAAACTGGCTCACAGAACCGTTAAGGTACTGTTGATTTATTAAGCCACCACTGGTAGAAAGATTCAGTATCCCGGGCGACAAATTCATTGGCTGTTCAAGTAATAAGTCTGCACCCGGATTTATTGTTATATTTGAATATTGACTGCGAGCAAATAACGAGCTTGCATTAACATTTTGATAGATTAAATACCCTCTATCCATCTCTAACGTAGCACCGAAATTCAGCACAAGTATCTGATCATTACCTGCATTATTACCAAGAACAAAGCCGGCCGTCTGACTACTACCAACGTTCAACAATCCAGTTACAGCCTGAGCCCCTTCAACAAAAATTTGCGCTAATCCATCTACTAATAAGGTACCGTTAGTGAGCTGCATGCCATATTTTGTAGCATGGATCGTGGCGTTATTCATATATAACTGTGATGAATTATTTAAAAAGGTAAGCAGCTGTGGTCTATTACCTTGTGGGTCATAACTAAAGGTAAATGCCTGATCTAAAGAAAGTGTTGAGTTAGAATGAATCGTTGATGCAAGCGATGTATTAAAGGCAAAGGTATACGAACCTATCATATCAAAAGAATGAACTACGCCAAAAGACCCATTACTAAAGGTAAAATTAGCATCCTGAATCCACGCCGTTGTATCAAAAATTATGGATCCTGAATTATCTTGGCAACAAATATTGCTACCACCAACTTTATTTAAAAATATATTTTTAAAGCGAAGTGTAGCGTTTTGTTTTACCGTGATGCTGCCAGCAGTTGCTAGCGATAACGTATTGCCTTGACCATCAATAATACACGATCCTTCTACAAACAGTGGTGCCGCCAGATTCGTAGCATCATTTAATTTTATAAATGCTCCATTCCCATTAAACAACATCGTGCTTGTCCATGTAGTGGTACCTAGATTAAGATTAAGCGTGTGAGAGGCAAGTTGCAGAAACCCTCCCCCAGTAATAACTATGCCGTACCCAAGGGTTAAATCATTGCCCAGCGTTATGGTGCCGCCATTTAAACTAATGTTACTCAGGATACTGCCGCCTACGTCAAGGGTAGCTGCTGGTGACAGACCGCTAAAAATTATAGGACCAGAAATGTCGCCTATAGATGCTATCGTATTCCCCGTCCCTTCAATTAATGAGGCTAGCGGATAGGTACCAAAGGTAGCCTTCACGGTGCCACCGTTGAAAAGTAATAAGGTTTGAGCAGTAAAACGAGTAGCCGTTACCGTAAATTCTGCTGTCGGTAACGTAACATTAGCATTTGTATAATACATGGATGTCCCGGGTGCCAGGATTGAGCCGCCACTACCCAGTTCTGAAACATTAATGTTGGAATAGTTCGTGCTGTGCTTATCGTAAATGACACTATTGCCACTTTGTACATAGTTGACAGGAACATCATGAGAGGCAAAGGTGCTTGATCGCGTAACATTACTCACCAAATAACCGCTTGCTAAATTAATAGCTGCATCCGGATACAAATAGATGTAGGGATCATTGGCACTATTGCCATTACCAACGAGAAGACCATTACTTGTGCTAGTAGAATTAATATCAATATACACTTCTCGATCAATAACAACCGCACCATTAAGAAGTGACATCCCGGATGAGGTAACGGTAAATGTACAATTCTCAAGTTTTAACTTGGCGGTCTGATCGGTAAAATAAAGCGGCTCGCGCGAGAAAATACCGCCAGTTCGCCCAATAGTTACGTTAATAACATCAGAAAGGTACCACATGGACTCAGTATCAATAGTACTGGTCAATGAAGATGCATAGACAAACGTATACGGACCAACAAAATGAACCTGGTTATCAAATTCTATAGAGCCCTGCGTAAACGTATAGTTTCCTGTCTGGGTCCATTGCATATTATCTAAAATGAGCTTGGCACTATTATCAAGACACTGGATGCGGCCGCTCGTTACGCTATTGAGATCAACATTGCGTAAACGCAAGCTGGCATTATGCCCCACAACGATGCTAGCATTACTGCCCAGTGATATGCTGCAACCACGCGCATCAAGCACGCAGTTGCCCGTAAATTTAGCAGTCCCAGACAAGGTGATATCGTTGTTAAGATAAATGTTTGCATTATTCAACACCATATTATTTGTCATGGTCATGCCGGTGATCGTTGAAGAGAAATCCACCGCATGGTTGTTGGCAATGATCGTCCCGCAAGTCCCCCAATTGGTCACGTTCTGGAAAATAAGATCGGTACCTAAATACAGTTGTCCACCATGCAATGATACAAAGCCTGATACAGGAAAGACTGAGCCAAAGGTACAGGTGGTATTAGAATCCTGCAGAACAAAGCCTTTTTCGAAAAATTGGAACGGGAAAATAATGTTAGTTGATACCCCGGTCGGAAATATGGTAAATGGCTGCACCGCAGGGGCTGTGACAATCGCATTACTATTTACACGGTTACCAAATAATAACGCATTACTTGTTGTTCTATTGTTGTACAAGATCGTATTGCTCAGTGTTCTATTCACATACAATGCATAACTACTACTCGTACGATTTGCCGATAGTATTGCGTTACTATTTATTCTGTAGTTATACAAGATTGTATTGCTGAGCGTTCTGTTAACATACAACTCATAGCTGCTTGTCGTACGCTTTAATGATAATAAGGCGTTACTAGCCGTTCTATTGTTATACAGGTCAGCATTGCTTAATGTTCTATTCACATACAATGCATAGCTGCTACTTGTCCTATTGGCCGATAGTATCGCGTTACTTGTTGTTCTAGCATTGTACAAAATTGTGTTACTATTTGTTCTATTCACATACAAGGCATAGCTGCTACTCGTGCGATTTGCGGACAAGATCGCATTACTTGTTGTTCTGGCATTATATAAAATTGTATTGCTCAACGTCCTATTCACATATAAGGCATAGCTACTATGTGTACGGTTGGCTGATAATAAAGCATTGCTCGTTATTCTAGCATTATACAAAATCGTATTACTATTGTTTTTATTGAGATAGAGCAAGGTATTACTGTTGGCTGCAGCAAGCACCAGCGGAGTCATGCCCTGGACAGCGCCACCATTTGAATAGGTAACAAATTTATTATTAACATTACTTGCAGCATTTTGAAGCGGTTGAATTGCGTAATCTGTGACATATTGCGTGGTATCATACCATAGCGTAACCCCATCAACCGTCAGTGATGCATTGGTGCTCATCGTCAATACATGATTTTTTGTAACAATGGTTGACTCACCATTAACGACAATGCCGCCAGTCGTAACGGTATAGGAGTTAGCCATCTCAATTTCAACGCGACTGAGACGCAATTGCGATGTGTGATCTTCAAAGACAAAACCCCCTCGACCCAAGCCTTTTATTTTTACATCGACCAAGCGTAGCATTGTATTAGCTTTAATAAAAATTGAGCTGCCGCGTGATAAATCAAGTGTATGCCCATTGCCAGAAATGGTAGGATCACAATTTGCATTCGCTAGAGTGCCAAATCGCCACATGCCATACAAAACCACATTACCATTTAATTGTAATTGGCTAGCATCATTCCATAGCAGCGTATGCGTCAATAGTAATGCACCGCTTGAAAGTCCAGCACCAAAGATAAATCTTCTTCCTGCTGTATCTACCGTGCCTGATCCAGTCAGTGTAGCATCTGGCAATAAATCAAGATCATTATCAAGAATAATCGTTCCACCATTCATGGCAATTGAGCCCATATTACCATTAATCGCCAGCGTAACGCTGCTTAAATTGTGGGCCAATGTTAGTGGTGTAGCCAAAGAAAAATCGGGAGTACCTTCTAGCCTATTGCCATTGCGAATGACAACAACAGCACTAGAAAATAGGCCATCTGACACGCGCAAGAGCTGATTAGTATTCAGAACAAATGGCGTTGCCGCATTACCAGCATACAGACAGTTTGCCCATGCAGGATTATTATTGATAGTGACGATGCCATTGGTAAAGGTAATCGGCTGGCCAACGACAGCCCCTGTTTGTGCAAGCGTTCCATTCCAACCGGTAATAGCAGTATTCAGAATTAACTTACCAGAGCCAACAGTAACCGTTGAACCCTGGTGCAAAAAATTTAACCCGGCAACAGCACTACAGGATGCCTGATAACAGAGGAAGAAAGCCACATATACAAGGCTAGTACAATAACTCATCCAACGTCCTTTTTCTCTTTTTTACTCCATGTCGAAGCGATGATAGCTCATTACTCTAAGCTAAGACAAATAAAAGAATTAATAATGAAAAAAGCGTATTACTGCTCGTATTATTTGGGCACCAACATCATCATATCACCTTAACAAACCCGTTCACATTAACCGCGGCCGTTCCCTTTAATCGAATGTTAAGATTAGAATTTAAGGTAAGCGCCTCGCCACTATTTTTTGCCGAGCTACTCAACGTAATATTATCATCTAAAATAAGTGTACCACCGCTCAGCAATAATCCCGTTCTTGTTGAATAGAGCGTGCAGCCGTTCAGATATAACGCTGATGTTGCGTCTGTCATGAATAATAAAGCATTCTTTGCATTGCGCGGCGCATAGCTAAAGGTAACACCACTATCAACAAATAAGGTGGACAATGATCCAATCGTGCTGGTCAGGCCACTGGCGTAAATAAAGGTGCCGGTGCCGGTCAGTACCACCGTCCCATCGAATAACAGTGATCCACTGGTGAGTGTAAAATTATTAGACAAAAAGAGATTAGAATTTCTTAAGACCACAGAGCCATTATCACTCATACAGCGCAGATTATTGTTATTAAGCCCAACAATATTAGTGTCCTCAAACACCAATTGGCCACCAGGACGTATAATGATTGGGCTATTGCTATTAAGCGTAATTTTATTGCCTTTCCCCATTATTTTACAGTGACCACCAAACTGAACATCGCGCGTAATAATAAGATTGGTATTTAAAAGAAGATTGGTATTGTTAAATAGAAGTGGATAGTCATAATCAACGGAATATACCAGAGCCTGCGGCACGGCATCTCCGAGCGCTAAGTGATTGCCATCATGCGAAAAACGCCCTGCGGTCACGTTGCCATTGCCATTATCAAGCAGGCCGCTGGCCTCAATGAGTTGATAATTAATCTGGTCAAAATAAAATATGACCACATCACTACCGCTTGCAGCATTACCAGAGTAAGCAACGGATAAATATTTGCCCGTAGTATTCCAACTCAATGCCGCGATAGAGGGCAATACCAAAGCGGCAACCTGCGTCAGCGTACCAGCACCAGCATTATGAAGATAAATTACAAGGTCTCCCGCATTGCCATTAGCGGTGGCGATAAAAGATCCGGTTGGTGAATAGGCCACTGCAGTCACATTGCTCCCTACGGCAACACCGGCATTGATGGTACCTAATGAACCGGCACTAAAAGGGTAGACCACCAGCTGGTTGGTGCCTCCGGTGGCAAGCCCGGCAGCCAGATAACTACCACTGGGCGAAAAGCTCAGTGCATCAAGCTGCACCGCAGCGCCCACTGCTTTGGACTGAACTTGTGTTACAGCGCCAGTAGATGAATTAAATGAGTACGTAATAATATTTGAACTGGACCCTACCGATATGTAGGAGCCACTCGTGTGCCATGCAACAGCCGTTACCGTGCCCCCTGTTACCGATGCTGTCTGGTTAAACGAGCCATTGGAGACTACCAATTGGTACATAAGAAACGCACTCGTTGTACCGCTAGCGCCTATCCCGGTAGCGAGCGCAACCCCCACAAAATCAAGCGATGGATGCCAGGCAACACTATTAACCGTTGCCCCAACAGATATGGCTTGTGTTGTAGTAAGCGTATTATTACTAAAATAAAAAACGTACAGTTCATTATTACTACCAGCTCCAATCCCTAACAGACCTCCTGGTGAGCTCACCACACCGCCCGCAATGTATGTATTATTCCAGTTCCAATCGACAACCGTTGGCGCTAGTGAAAAAGCTGCCGTCGACAGCTGCTTAAAGACCGATGTGGTCGGACCACTGCGCAGGAGCGAAAAGTCACCGCTTGCTTGAGGTATTTCTATTGAATATGTGTTACCCAAAATCGTACCACCATTAATGAAATAGGTAGTATTACTCAGGATTAAATCTTTAGTTAATGATAGTTGCCCGCCTGACAAATCAAGCAGCGTTGAAACAGGAAAAAAGGCATTGTAGGTGCAGGTCGTTGTAAGATCGCCTAAAACAACCCCGCGATCACAGGCACCAAAGCCAAGAAGCGTATTGGTTGCGCCAGCTGGAAAGTAGGCGCGCGGCGCTCTGGTCACCGCCGTGTTTGATCCGACGGTCAGGGCCGAGGCGGCGGTTGTGGTGAGGAGGGCTAGGATAAGAATGAAAACTTGACTAACAATAGATTGGCCCTCTACGACGTCGTCCCCGCGGAGGCGGGGATCCAGGCCATTTTTATAAAAAATCCTATAAATTTTCTTACTCATCACATCATCTTTCTAAGGATGTTATATTGCCTGGATCCCCGATCAGGTCGGGGACGACGTCCAGTAGAGTAAAAGTCTCATTACAAATCAAAGGTTCCACAAATTTCCTTAAGTTGACGCCTATGCATAATAATGAAATTATTATCAACCATACTTAAGCCGCCCGAAGATCTGCAAATTTGAGCCACCCTTAATTTTTGTCGTGACATTCGGGCTTATATCAATTGCTTCACCACTATTGTAAGCCATACTACTAAAAGTAACCGTATCTTCAATCAGCAGCGTACCAGCTTGTATCTGTAGGCCGGTATGGGTTGAAAAGAGCGTGCATCCATTTAAAAACAGCGTCGATGTCTGGTCGATCATAGTGAGCACATTGTTCAATGCGCGTCTGGTTGCATAACTGAATGTCGTATCATGATCCATAAATAACGTAGCCAGCGAATTGACCGTACTGCCAACACCGCTTGTGTACGCAAAAACACTGGTGCCAGTAATCATCACATCCTCATCAAAGGTGATGGATCCATTGGAAAAGGTGTAGTTGGCATTAAGTGCAACGATGCTATTGCGCAGCGTCAACGATGAGCCATCATTCATACAACGAATATTGGTCCTGCCTACATTTTTGATAAAAACATCTTCTAGAATAAGCTGCGAATTTGGTCTGATAATAATGCCTGCCGGATTTTGCAAATTAAGCACACTGCCACGACCATTAATTTTACAATTGCCACCAAATTGTAACAATGCATACACGCGTGTATCATTGTTTAAAAGAAGCGAAGTATTATTAAAATATAACGAGTCTCTGAACACCAAATCGGTCGTTGTAGCGCCAAATTCGATTGAATTTGAACCCCCTAAAATAACCCCACTACTGGTAGTATAAAAAGATTTATCAAAGATAAGATTTCTGGCCAATGTCAGCTGGCCACCGCGCATATTAACCTTGCCACCCATAGGGAAAAATGCGTTATAGGTACACGTTGTAAGATTAGATTCCAATGAAAAGCCATTTTCCAAGGCAGCAAAACCAAGAATGGTATTGGTGGCTCCAGCAGTAAATAATTGATTTGCTTGTCGCGAAACGGCCGTATTTGATCCCACCGTTAATGGGCTTGCTGAATGCCAAAGAGCCATCATAAAAAAAATAGCCATCAACATGGTATCCACCTATCAAAAAACCATTACTGAGCCGTTAAGATTATTTTCATTTATTAGGGTGGCCTGGTTGGAAAGATTCATAAATCCAGGCGCTAGGTCGAGTGGCTGGTTAAGCACCATAGTCGCTTGTGCATTGAGCGTAAGGCAGGAATACAGACCATCAATCAGGATCGACCGTGCATTAACGTTTTGATATACAAAGTAGCCATTGTCAATTCTCAAGCACGAGCCGGGCGTAATATCGATAACACAGTCATTGGCCGCGCTATTATTACCAATTATAATGCCAGTACTGGCCGATGTTCCCTGAGAAACCATATCACCAACACCATCGATAATAATAGTACCATTGGCAAGCTGCATACCATGCCGATTAGCCCATACAGTAGACATGTTTTTCATATACAGCCGCGATGTTGCGGCAGCAAAGGTAAGAAGGTTGGTCCTTGCTCCTTGAGCATCATAACTAAAGGTAAAATTTGGTTCAAGGCACATGACAGCATTATGCGCAATGGTTGATGCTAATGAGGGGCTAAAAGCAAAGGTGTATGAGCCAACCATATCAAAGAGGCCAACTACCTTAAAAGAGCCATTGCTGAAGGTAAAATTAGCATCTTGGATCCAGGACACAGCATCAAAAATGATGGCCCCCGAATTGTCCTGACAACAAATATTACTGCCTCCAACACCATTTAACGTTATATTTTTGAAGCGAAGCGTGGCATGTGGTCGTACCATAATGCTACCCGCCGTTGCTAGCGTCAACGTATTGCCTTGACCATCAATAACGCATGATCCTTGCACAAATAACGGAGCGGCCACATGCATATTATTTTTTAAGGTAATGAAAGAACCGGTACCATTCCACACAACGGTGCTGGTCCATGTTTGTGTTTGCAAATTTATATTAATGTTATGCGCGCCCAGGTTCACAAGACCGTTACCGGTGATAAGCGTATCTTGACCTAAGGTTAAGTCTCTGCCCAGGGTCAATGAGCCACCACCCAGTGCAATACCGCCCAGCATGGTCCCGCCAACAGCGACGGTTAATTGAGCCGTGTTACCAATCAAAATAATAGGCCCAGAAATATCACCTACCGCGGTAATATTGTTGCCAGAACCTTCAATCACAGAAGCCAAAGGATAAGCGCCAAGCGTTACATCAACCAGCCCGCCCTGAGCAAGTAATAGGGCATAGGCACTATAACGTGTAGCAGTAACGTTAAATGAAAATGATGGCAGCGTAACAGAAACATCGTTATAGCTTAATATTTTACCAGGATCAATAAGCGACCCACCACTACCAAACCACGAAACATTAACATTGGAGTAATTAGTGTTTTGTTGATCATAAATAACACTGTTACCACTTTGTACATAGGTAATCGGCGTATCATGCGAACTAAACGTGCTTGCCCTGGTGACATTATTAACCAAATAACCACTTAACAAATTAATGGCAGCATCCGGATACAGAGAAATCATCGGATCATTGGCAGAAGTACCATTACCTATCAGCAACCCGTTGTTGGTACTGGTAGAGTTAATCTCAACAAATATTTCCCTGCTCACTACCATCGTACCATTCGTAAGACTCATTCCCGATGGCGTAATAGCCAATGTACAATTTTCAAGTTTTAATATAGACGTACTATCGGCAAAATAGAGCGGCTCACGTGAGAAAATGCCGCCAGTCCGACCTATGGTTAACTTAACAACATCAGATAAATACCAGGTAGATGCTGAATCAATCGTGCTTGTCAATGCTGAGGCATAGGTAAAAATATGTGGCCCAACAAAATTGACCTGATTATCAAATTCGATAGAACCATGTGTAAACGTATAGTCTCCACTCTGCACCCAGCGCACATTATCCAAAATAAGCTTGGCGCTGTCATCTAAACATTGGATGCGCCCGGTAGCTATTCCTTCAAGCTCTACATTGCGCAAGCGCAGCGTAGCATTGTGCCCCACAATAATGTTGGCATTGCTACCAAGTGACATATTGCCACCACGCGCGTCAAGTACACAACTGCCAGTAAATTTAGCAGTGCCAGACAGCATCACATCATTATTGAGATACATAGTAGCATTATTAATATTCATATCGCTGGTCATGGCAAGGCCGGTAATACTTGCGCACAGATCAACCGCATGATCATTGCCAATAATGGTGCCGTCACTTCCCCATGAGGTAATGTTGCGCACTATAAGATCGGTACCTAGGTATAGCTGCCCAGCATGCAAGCTCACAAATCCTGAAACGGGAAATATAGAGCTAAAGGTGCATGTGGTACTGGCATCTTGCAGACCAAAGCCATTTTGAAAAAAGCCAAACGTAGCCATTTGGTTGGTGCTGTCACCGGTTGGAAATATATAGAATGGCTGGATGGATACGATAGAGTCAGAACCCTGAACAACAGGTTCTAGCCGCATTGGATATAGATAAATACACAGCAAAGAAATGACCGTACACAAAATATTCACAGACTCTCTCCTTGTTTTTCTCCCTTTCTTTTTGTATACCAAGTTTGCATGAATAGCAAGTTTTTTTTTGGGGAAGGAAGAAAAATAGATTATTGCATTTTTGGTGAAAAGGAATTAGGCTCAACCGGTTGCACCAAATCAACATTTGTATCTTTGGTGATATTTTAGGGAGAGCACATGACTCATTTTATTGGTAGAAAAAAAGAACTTGCCTTGCTCGATTCCTTGCTTGAAAAGGCATCATCAAGCCTGGTTGTCGTCAAAGGGCGTCGTCGCATCGGCAAGAGCCGGCTCATAGAAGAATTTGGCAAAACGGTGCCTTCAGGTACAACGTATGTCTTTTCAGGGACCCCTCCAACTGACAAAACAACCCTGCAAAGTCAGCTCGATGAATTTGGTTGGCAACTTGGCAAGGCGCTGGGCCAGCCAGCCTTTAAAGATGATAATTGGAATGATCTTTTCTTGCGCCTAGCAAAAAGCACACGTACCGGCCGCGTTTTAATCTTGCTTGACGAAATTTCGTGGATGGGCTCTAAAGATCATACTTTTCTTGGCAAGCTCAAAAACGCCTGGGACCTAGAATTTAAAAAAAATCCTAAACTCATACTAGTCCTATGTGGTTCGGTTTCTACATGGATTGAGAAAAATATCCTTAGAAGTACCGGTTTTTTGGGGCGGATCTCTTTAAGCCTAACCATTGAAGAACTTCCCATTGATGATTGTGCACAGTTTTGGCTACGGCAAAAAAAGGCAGTCTCTGCTCATGAAAAATTCAAAGTACTCACCGTTACCGGTGGTGTACCAAAGTATTTAGAAGAAATACGACCAAACCAGTCTGCAGAAGCAAATATACGACGCCTATGCTTTGAAAGTTCTGGGCTGCTCTTTAATGAATTTGACCAAATTTTTTCAGACCTCTTTTCTTCGCGCAGCAAAATGTATAAAGAGATTGTCCAATGCATCGCAGATGGCTCCTACGAGTATGAAGCTATTTACAAAAAATTAGGCGTTGAAAAAACAGGCGTTATAAGTGATTACTTAGAAGATCTGATTAAGTCCGGTTTTGTTCAACGCGATTACGCATGGCATCTAAAAACGGGCAAGGTTTCAAAATTAAGCACATTTCGTATTAGTGATAACTACTTACGCTTTTATCTTAAGTACATAATGCCCCAGCAAGAAAAAATCAGACGCGGTGCACTTGATAACGTATCACTTACGCTGATGCCCGGCTGGGAGACGCTTATGGGTCTTCAATTTGAAAATTTGGTGCTCAATAATAGAAAGAAGATTCATGAGCTTCTTGGTATTAAACCAGAGGAGATCGTGTATGACAACCCTTTCTTTCAGCATACAACAACGCGCCAAGCTGGATGCCAAATTGATTATCTCATTCAAACCCGTTTTGATACGCTCTATTTATGTGAAATTAAATTTTATCGACATCCTGTTACCACCCAGGTGATTAAGGACGTGGAGAAAAAAATAGAACGGCTTGAATGCCCACGCTACTTTTCCCATCGCCCGGTGCTCATTCACGTTAATGGCGTAGCTGACGAAGTTCTGGAAAGCCAGTACTTTGCGCACATTATTGATTTTGGGCAGCTGCTAGGCTAAACGTCTTTAGATGACCCGCATTGATCAGGGCCAACAAAAATAAATTTCCCTTTTCGCGCAAGCTATGCTAACGTTAAAAGCTAGCTTGCCATACGCCTGTCCCGCCGCCTGCTCAGCCGTAGTGTTACGAAGGCTAGTAGCCTGTTGGCGAAGGCTGGAAGCTCCGTAGGAGCGAAGTATGGCTTGCCCAAAAAAGGAGCAAGAAGTATGAAGTCTTTTGACAGCTGTTGCCGTCGCACGCAAATTACGCATGTGAATACGTGTCAATACGCCTTTGCATTCGCCAAAACCATCAAGTGGGGGGGGGGGTAGGCATACGCCTTAGCCATCGCCTGAATCGATCCTGTAATCATTTCTACCTATATTTCTTAGTACTATCAAAGTGCCTACTGAGCTCTTCCAGCTTCGTAGGCACTTATTTTTTTGTCCTTCGACAGGGCTTCCAGCCTTCGCCAACAGGCTACGGCGGACAGGCAGGATGAGCGGGATAAATTTCGAAAATATTATGAGTAAAAAATATAGTGTAACAAAACGGCGCTCGTCCTGAGCTTGTCGAAGGATATGAGCGCCACCACAATAACCCCTCTACCATATTTAGGAGAAGTTTTATGAAGTTTTCATTGCCCCCCTTTCACAGCCTGAAATTGGCTAATTCGGCGCTTCCTTCGGCAGGGCTCTGGATAAACTACTCGCTGGCGCTCGTCCTTGGTTCGAGACGCTGCTTACGCAGCTCCTCACCACGAGCGCTCACCCTGAGGAGGCCGGAGGCCGTCTCGAAGGGGTCGAAGGCTGGGAACTC
>JABCZU010000006.1 GCA_013289515.1 Candidatus Babelota bacterium
CAACTATATTGCTTTTCGTTGACGCCGCTAATTTTCTATATACGATCAGTTAATAATCCCGAGTATCGGGCTATCCCAGCAGCAGCTTGCTACAGACATAGCAGTAGACCAGGGTGCCCAGGATGTCCATCAGCGTTGCAAGAAAAGGCGCCGCGCTGTGTACAGGGTCAATGTTGAAGCGTTCAAGCATGAGAGGAATTGAGGCTCCCAGGACCATGGAGATAACAACGATTAGGAAAAGCGAAAAGCTTACCACAACCGCACTTGCTAAATCATTGCCGGCCGCGTAAACACGAATGAAGCAGACAGATGCAAGGATGATGGCCAGGCCGCTTGCTACTGAAAATTCTCGCCACAGTACTTTATGCCCATTACGTCGGTTCATTTCGCGCGTTGTAAGGCCACGAATGACGATTGTTGCGGATTGATTGCCTGCGTTGCCACCGGTGCCGATGAGCATAGTTAAAAAGACAGCAATAAAGCTGTATTGGGCCAGCATTAGGTGATAGCTGGATAGGATGGCAGAGGAAAAGCTCTGGAGGATCAGCAGGCCTATAAGCCACATGCCACGTTGTCCCACCATGCGCCAGATAGGGGTGGTAAAGTAGCCGTGTTGGGCGGGGACCAGACCGAACATGCGGTACACGTCCTCACTTCCCTCTTCTTTGATAATCTCAAAAACATCGTCAGCGGTAATGACACCCAAGAAATGGTTATGCTTATCAACGACGGGAACGTATAAAATGCCGTAGTGATGCATCTGATTAGCCACGTCTTCCTGGTCTTCATCAACACCTACGATCAATTCGTTAGCATTTAAAATGTTTGCCAGTGGGGTGTCTGGCTTACTGAGGACTAATCTATCCAACGTTACATACCCAACCAAGATGTGTTCCTTGGTCGTGATATAGATGCGCTGCATAATGGTCTTCCTGGGCCCAAGACGCTGCAATAACTCGATACAGCGGCGGACGGTGAAGTCCTTTTGCATCGTGATAACATCACTATCCATACGCCCCCCGGCAGAGCGGGGATTAAAGCTGAGCAGCGATAAAATTTGGTTGCGTTGGTTCGTTTGCAAAAGGCGCAGGTACCGTTCCAAATCCTCATCAGATAGGTAATCAAACAGGTCTGTCAGCTCATCTGCCGGCATATTTTTGAGGATGAGCGTTGCCTGTTCAAGGCTGATATTGACCAGCAGGTCGGCCTGCTCAGTTTGAGGCAGCTTTCTAAAGACTCTGACTGAAAGGTCCTGATCTAACTTTTTGAAGAGGGCAAGTTGACGATCTTCGTTCAGCTTGCTCAGTACCATAGCAATATCAGCATGGTGCTGGCCAATCAAAATATTCCACAGATCCTTGCCAAGCGTGGTTTGTTGCGCTATGACCGCATCAATGTTGTTTTCGATTTGAAAGAGGACTTTTTTGCTCTTAAGCATGATGCTTTCACCCTTTACCTTAGTGTGCCACCGAATGCTGTTGATTGACTATCACTCTGCCTAATGCCTATTTGACTTTATTTTATCACAGAGCCGCTGCAATTAAAAACAATTTTCTAAAAACAGTGTATACTAGGCACACGTGTATTGCTTTTAGCATGTTTAAGCAAGTTATCACTTTTTTTTATTAAAGCAACTCTTAAGCATGTTACAAGACTTTTTTTATGGAGCTTCTTATGCATGATTACCCTAAAAACACCTTCACCTACACGCCAACCCAGTCCAATGGTGATATTCGGTTGGACAGGGTGCTTATTGCCCAATTTCCCACCTTTTCACGTACATACTTTCAGGAACTGATTGTAGATGGCCTGGTTACTATTAATGAGTCTGTTGTGAATAAAAGTAACCACAGGGTGCGTGCAGGAAGCCAGGTGGGCGTCCTTTTTAAAACTAAAGAATACAACCTTGCACCGACCGCAGTAGATTTTGAAGTGATTGATGAGCAACCTGATTTTTTGATCATCAACAAGCCGGCCGGCCTTTTGGTCCACCATGCGGCCTCAACACCTGATGAAGTCTCTCTGGTTAATGGCTTATTGCACCGTTATCCCGATATGCAAGGCATAGACACTACCAATCGCCCAGGCATTGTGCACAGGCTTGACAAGCATACAACCGGGCTTATTATTGTTGCCCGCAATCATGAGGCACAGATTGCCCTATCAAATGCTTTTAAAGAGCGTCAGATGCACAAAACGTACCTAGCCATAGTAACAGGCACGCCTCTAGCAACCGGAAGTATTGCCTTGCCGATAGGTCGGCATCCTCGCGAGCGCCAAAAAATGGCTACCTTTGGTATTGACGTGAGGCCTGCATTGACCCATTATACCGTTCTTGAACAGTATAAAGAGCATGCCATCGTTTCTGTGCGCCTTATAACAGGACGAACCCATCAAATCAGGGTTCACTTTGCCGCTTTAGGCCATAGTTTGGTAGGTGACAGCGTCTATGGGCGTGCATCAGACCTTATTGCGCGCCAGGCACTTCATGCGTGGCAGCTTTCATTCACCTTTAAGGGACAATCATTTAGCTACACGGCGCCGCTACCGGACGATCTCCAGGCATTACAACGCACATTTGCGTGTAAAAACTGAACATTTGTACTTTTCTAAAGAAACTTTTTTCAGCAAGGTGTTGCGTGGGATAGGATGCAGTGGCTACCCTGAGAGGATCTTTAAGTTGTTAATTTCTCTGGAAAGGGTGCCAAATGAAACGCCTATTAGCGACCGTTCTAACCGTCAGCCTGGCAGGTACAACCATTGCCAACGCCTATACCAACAAAACATATCTAGAAACAAGGCCGGTGATTTTCAACCTGCCACTATGGAAGACGACTATCGGCGCCATGATGCCCAATGCCGACAACGGTAGGAATGGCGTTGTGCAGGCCATTGGCTTTTATCAAGGGGCTACCGAGCACCACAAAATTGGCCAGTACTTCCTGGTTGATGATAAAAGTACAATCCAGCTGAAAGCTACACCAACCGGCACAGGACATTTTAAGAGTGGGACCTTTGTAGGGAATAATTCGGTTGGAACGGCAAAAGATGTTGATCTAACCTATCTTTTACACGCCTATGGCATGGATCCGAATATTGCAGACAAGGTTAATGCTGCCGATCTGACGTTATCGCTGCATCCAATGCAAAGTATCTGTGGGGTAGGATTGTCATACCATCAATCATATAAACAACTATTTTTTACGATTGATATGCCGGTGGTGCAGGTTAAGCATAGCATGCAGATCAAGGTTATGGGCGGCGACCAGCCCATAGAAGGTGTGATAGCGCCATATTTGCAGGGTGAGTATTCAACCATATCGATTAATGATCCGGACCCAGAGGTCTTTAATGGCAATGGACAAATTGCCCTAACGCATGCAAAAATGAGCCAATGCCGGACGGCTGCTGGTGTGGCAGATATTGATATTAAGCTTGGTGGCATGCTGGTTAACGCCCAGTGGGCTCATCTTGGGCTCGCCCTTGGTATTACGCTTCCAACAGGCAATGAGCCACATGGTGAATATGCCTTCGAGCCTGTAGCGGGCAATGGCGGCCACTTAGGCATTGGCGGCGATCTGTATGTGGATGCAACAATAATCAAGAGGCGACATCATAAGCTTGATATTGTTGGCAAAGGCATGTTGCGCTATCTGGTTAAAGCCTATGAAAAACGCACGTTGGGGCTTAAAAACCGACCATTTGGACAGTACTACCTGCTTGGTAAGGTTGGGAAAGAAAAATTGATACCCGCAGCAAATGTATTAACGCGCAATGTTGAGGTGACGCCTGGGGTATTATTTGATGGCATGTTGGGAATAAGCTACAATTATCGCTGTTTTGTGCTTGATCTTGGTTATAATATCTATGCTCGTCAAACAGCGTGCGTAACATTGTGCTCGCGGCTTGAAGAGGATACCTACGCACTTACAGCGCGCGGCTATTCAACGGTTACCACGGTGCCGCCACTTGCTGTGCGGCCCTTTACCATAACGCCGGCAAATGTTGATGGTGGTGATCTAGCTACCGCGGTTATCAGCAAGGATACGATCGATATCACGGTCGCCCAGACGCCTGCACAGTGCACGCATTCTATCTATTCAGCAATTGGCTATGTTGCAGCCAACCAGTCCCGTCCATTGATGATTGGTATTGGCGGCAAATACGAATGGTCGCCAAGCAATAGTGCCCTGAGTCAGTGGAGTATATGGGGCAAGGTTGGCATAGGGTTTTAGGCCGTTACTTAGGCACGGCCCTTAGAATCTGCCTAGCCATTCTAGCTGCAGCTTGACCTGCTATTGAAGGCAGGGCCTGCCCGCTGGCTGGTAGGGATAAGCGTGTCGTATGAGAACGATAATTTGTCGATAGTGGCTGTTGTCGCAACGTGAATGGCTGGTATGGCCTAACTGCTTGCCCTTCGTCCCTCGATACATCTCGCCGAGCTCGATACTCGGGATGACCGGATTCTACTTCGTTCCCCGAGCTTGTGGGAACGGGTTGGCGAAGTAGGGGCGGTTGACCTGTACCAGAGCCAGATACCGCATCAAGATTAAGTAGGCCACCTTCATCTGCGGCCTTGCGGCGTAGCTTTGCGACCTTGGCCTCAATATCTTCTATTGGCATTGGCATGGTTGAATAAATAGCATCGCCAGCAGCCTGGGCAACTAATTCATATTTTTTTCCTTCTCTAACAAGTGTCTCTGGCGGTACTGGATTATGACTAACTGGCTGCAGTGCCGTTGATGGCGACGATTCCAATGGATTTTGTGCACCAGGCAGATCTTTTATATGGTCTTGATCGACGATTATTATGTCTGGCGCAGCTTTTTGCTGTGGGCCCCTTTTCAGCATTTCGCTAATTTCTCCATATGTTTTGGCCGCCTTTTGCTGCTGCTTAATCAACTGTTTGGCGACGTGGCGCTCGCGTTCCTGTGCCACTTCTTGTGTGCTAAGTTCTTGCCGGCTCTGTTCTAGCGTCTGTTTAGTTTCGGCTAATTCTTGTTCTTTTTGCGCCAATGCCTTCCTGGCCTCCTCCAGCTCTTGGGCATGTTTGGCGATGTCATTATCAGAGCTGGTCAGCTTGAGCATAAGATTTTCAAGCGCTGTCTCCAACTCAGAACATTTGTCTTCCAGGCTGCCAATTTTGAGACCAAGGTCTTGGTTAATTTTCGTAGTTTGTTCGAGTGCACCTTGCAGACCCTTGACGCCAACTTCTTGCTGTCTGTCAAGTTCTTTTTTATTAATGAGTTCTTGTGCAAAATTTTCTTCAGCCGCAGTACGCAGTGCTATCTCTGCCTGCTTGTCGGCGATTGCCTTATCAGCCTCTTGCCTGAGTTGGACGAGCTGGTTTTGTACGTCTTGTAGTTGAGTTGTCTGTTGCTGGCTGATTTCAATGGCTTTTTCATTATCCGTCAACATTTGCTTGCGATCGATTTCTTGCTGCTTGGCAAAATCATTTTTGGTTTGCTCAAATGCGGCCTTTTCAGTCGTAAATTCGGTCTTTTCTTGTGCAAGCGCCTCTTTTCCTAGTGCCAAGGCAGCTTGTAAGGCTTTTTGATCTTGGGCAAGCTTGTCGGCCAATGCTTGCTCTTTTTGAGCCAAGGCCTGTTCCTGATCTTGTTTTTGTTGGGCAAGGGTGGCCTGTTGTTCAGTCAGTGCCTGCTGTTGATCCTGTTTTTGTTTGGCTAAAGCAGTTTGTTGTAGTGCTATGTCCTGTTGTTGGCGTTGCAGCCCTTCGGTTAATGCCTGCTCTTTTTGAGCCAGAGCTTGTTCTTGATCGTTTTTTTGCTGGGCAAGGGTTGCCTGTTGCTCGGCCAGTACCACCTCCTGATCATGTTGCTGCTGATTAAGCCTTTCAACCAACTGATTTAATGCCTGTTCTTGCATTGCAAGCCTGCTTGTCTTTGCTTGCAGGGCGGCATCTTGCTCATTGTGTGCGGTTACCTTGATGGCAAGCGCCGTGTCTTGATCCTGTTTTTGTTGGGCCAGCGCAGCCTGCGTTGCATCATGTTCCAGGCTTTGACGTACAGCTTCTTCCTGTAGTGCATTTCGTTGCTCGGCTATATCCTGTTGCTGGCGCTGCAATTCTTCTGTCAGGTTTCGCTCCCTGTCAGCTATTGCCTGCTGTTGTTGCTGGGTCTGGTGTTGCAAAGCTGCTTGTTGTTGGCGCATCTGCTCTTGAAATGTTTGCTTGTACTGTTCAAGCGCTTGTTGTTCATTTTGTAATGTTGCGTGCCCAGTGATTAACGTTTCATGCGCAACGTCCAATGCTTTCCAGTCACCCGCCAGGTTTTGCTGCTCCTGGGCAAAAGCATTTTGTTGTGTGGCTAACGTGGCCTGCTCAGCTTTTGCTAATTTAATCTGTTCCGCTAGGGCAGTCTGCTGGCTTTGCAATAATGTTCTTTGATCTTGTAAATCGGCATGTGCAAGTGCTTGAGCTTGACGTGCAGTATCTCGAGCCAGAGCAAATGCCCCTTTGGCCGCGTTCAGAGCATCACCATCTATGGCTAGTTTTTCAGTGGTGACTTGCTGAACACGTTCTGTCTGCGCAAAAGCTTGCTGTTGCGCTGCAAAGGCTTGCTGATCGTGCGTCAATTTTGTTTTATACTCCAGCACCTTTTTGCCCTCAGCCTCGATCTGGGCCTCTTGTTGTTCTAGTCTTTCTCGCCGTTGGCCAATGGCTGCCTGTTGTGCATTCAGTGTTGCCAGCTGATCAGCTTTGTTGTTATTGAATTCTTGTATTCCGTCCCTCAATCTATTTTGATAGTCAAGTAACGCATTTTTAAATGATACTGCCGCAGCCTGGTCGGCAGCTATGCGTGCTTGTTGAGCAGCCTGCTCTATCCTGCGCGCTTCTATGTCAAGCCGCTCTTGTCGGTTACGCTCAATTTCTCGATCAAGTTCTTGCTGGCGTTCAAGATCAATGCGCGCACGCTCTTGATGAAGCTGCTCGCTATCGATCTCTTGTTGCTCTTGTTGGCGTCTACGAGTCTGTTCCAGACGGTTTTGTTGCTGTTCATGGTCCTCCAATTCTTGTTGGCGCTGCTCAAGTTGTCGATGTAACCGCTCAAATTCTTGCCGCAGTTCCAGGTCAAGTCGCGCACGCTCTTGATCACGTTGTTGGCGTTCAATCGCTGGTTGCTCTTGGTTGCGCCTACGGACATCTTCTAGCTCCCGTTCCTGCTGTGGGCGCTTAGCAATAATTTGCAGCCTTTGCGGTGGCCTTTGTATGTGACGTTGCACTGGCGCTTTTTGTATTGCGCGTCCCACTGGCCTTTGGACTACATGTGGTATGCGGCGTACGGGATTTTGTACGTTTATTGGCCTTGGTATTGCGCGGCGTACCGGCGGCTGTCGTCTTGCCGGCTTTTTTACTGCCGCTTGTTTAATTTGTAAAGGGCGCTTTACTGGTGGGACTACACGAGGAGGACGTGGTTGCTGTATACCAGGTATGCGCCTAGGAGCCCGTGGTGGTACGACGCGAATTGGTGGGTGTATTGGTCCGGGTATCGGTGGTATATAGCCATGATCATGGTCAAGTATTGGCCCAGGTACTGGCGGCACTGGTCCAGGTACGGGTACCGGTACTGGTGGTACTGGTACTGGCGGTATCGGTGGCACAGGTACAGGCGGCTTGATTTCTGCCTTTTTGACAACCTTGCGCATCGGTTTTTTTGCTGCCGGTTGTTTGGCTTTGACGGGTGTAACCGGTGCTACTGATGTTTGTTGAGGCCGAGAAATGGCTGGTGGTGTTTGAATCGCTGGCTGATTTCCCTGATTGGATGCATTTGTGGCAAATCCCCCTGCTCCCTGTGGCTTAAGTACAGGTGCTTGCGAGCTTGCGCCGACGCTGGGTGCTCGTTTTGGCGCGCGACCTGAGCGGCTTAAGTGGGCTATTGGCATAGCGATCACTACCGTTGGGCAACCGATCCACAGCAGTATAAAGAGTGCGTAGCCTATGCGCATGATAGCATGTAATGTAACCACGGTAATTCCTCATCAATTGGACATCGCCCCTGGCGAGATCAATTGTTTAAATTTAACAAGATAAATTATGTCTACTTGTTATTATTATAAGGAATTATTTATTGAATTGCAAGCGGGTAAAATTTAAAATAGAAAATGTTTGCATGGAAAAGAAGATACGCCCTTTAAGTTTCGGTCTCCCGAGCTTAGGGGGCGTATCTTCTTTTTTGTAAACCGCGTTGATTCTATTGCTTAAGAAGCAGTATTAGTCGCGTTTAAGCTTGCTAGGCGAATCGCTAAAATGTAAACCTGACTGCTGACGAGCCACTGCATCCAATGCCGCCTTTCTGCTTTCGTTGATGGCATTATTAACCTGGACGTTAGTTGCTCCAGCGGTAATGGCTTCCTGCTTGAGTGTCTCCACCTCTTGATCAGCCATTGTCTCTGCTGACGAACCAGAAACAGCCATGTGAGATTCATAGTTGGCGTTTCCCAGTCTGCGTAAAAGAACAGCTACGTTCTCCTTAGCTGCAGCATTCTTGCCTGCCTCGCTAGCCATGCCGCTTAAGAAATCCTGACCGGCGTTATTTTGGCTACCAGCAGCTGGTTGGTTGTTGCTGCCATTATTACCTAGGTTATTTAAGGCTTCTGGGTTTAAAATGTCTGCTGACTGTTGCTGTGGCGCACTAGTAAATGGCTGCCAGTCTTGTGCATCAAACTGCTGCCAGTCTTTTTCTGCCGTTGATCTGGACTTGGCGCCACTTGGTGGTGGCGTTATGGAGTGTAGGGCTGTAGTATACGACGCCTGGACTTGATTGATTTCGGCGAGAGAGATTCCCATGTTTATTGCGTTATTCTTAATGTTTTGGTATGCCTTATTTTCCTTACTAGCAGGATAAGGTGCCGCTTTATACTTCGCATATGCCTTTTTCAGGGCGTTTAACATCTTGGCCTTGGGATCACTTGGCGCTCCTTCTTCAAGAAGGCCTGATGACAACTCTCCCATATTACTAGCATTTTGTGCTGCTTCTGACACAGCCGCTTCTGCCGTTGATCTGGACTTGGCGCCACTTGGTGGTGGCGTTATGGAGTGTAGGGCTGTAGTATACGACGCCTGGACTTGATTGATTTCGGCGGCAGCGATTCCCATGTTCATCGCGTTCTTCTTAATGTTTTGGTATGCCTTATTTTCCTTACTAGCAGGATAAGGTGCCGCTTTATACTTCGCATATGCCTTTTTCAGGGCGTTTAACATCTTGGCCTTGGGATCACTTGGCGCTCCTTCTTCAAGAAGGCCTGATGACAACTCTCCCATATTACTAGCATTTTGTGCTGCTTCTGACACAGCCGCTTTAGCTGATATTCTTACCGAGCCTTCAGCAGGGATCACTGCTCTTACTCCAGCCATATCACATACTGCAATGATATTAGCAGCAGGTGTGCCTTCTGATAGTGCTTGTCGTATGAACTTTAAAACTACATTTCCCTTTATAAGTATTTTATCGTTAGCAGCTTCCTTCGCTTGATCGCCGGTAGCTTTGTCCCATACGTTAAAGGCCTGTACGTACTGTTGACACACCCTTGTTAAACTATTAAGGGTCGATTTTGATGTAACCGCTTCTTCTTCCTCGGCCAAGCCGACTGGAAGTTGGCCAAAATTACTCAAGTTTTCCGCTGCATCCGGTGATGGTTTTGGTACGGATGTTGCTTTTGTTTTCGCAACGTAGCCTTTGGTGCTTGGGGCCCCCTTTCTCAATCTACCGTGGCCTCGCTTGCCTCCCAGTTTTGTCAGGCCCTCTTTTGACGTCTGTGGGGTTTTAAAATAACCCCTACCCTTGGTACCCGACGCACGGTGGGTAACTGGGTCTGCTGCCTGTACGCTTGCCATACTAGCCACCATGGCCAGTGCTAGCAACGATACGGTGACCTTACGCTTAAGAATACTCATCGCGGACTCCTTGTCTTAAAGGTGTTATAAAACTTAACCTACTCGGTTTTTTTAATTCATACTAGCATTATTATACAAATAGAAAATATAATTATGCAATGAATTTAAAAAATATCCAGGCAGAGATTTATTTTTTGGGGCAATGAGCTGAAAGAAAGGGGGTTGGCGCATGGCCATTTTTGAAATAAGAATCAATCCGCGTTAGGCAAAGCCAAGCGAAAGGCGGGATTTTTCCTAATCTTGTGAATGCGATCGCCAAGAAAGTCCCAGAAGGATATTGCAAATTTTTTGCAAGTCTTATAGAGATCGATGAGGATGTCGCGCCAAACCTTAAGCCTGGTTGCATTGTTATGGAACTGGGCATCAGGGTGATTCAATGCCGACAAAAGTTGGCCCGGTCTTTGCTGATAAAAAAGCATGTACGGTGTAAAACTTGGCCCATTCTGATCTATGCCAGCAGTCGCAAAATCTGCCATCTGTCCATCCGTCAAGCCCTGTATGCGGCTATCATCGCAACGATACCACCGATTGTTATTGCCAACATTTTTAATATAGGCAATGTAATGGCCACCACCAACATCACCGCTGTGGCAAATAATGCCAACCAAATCATACGGCCTGTATGAGGCTCTTTGAGCAGCCTGTCCCGGTAGCAAGTATGCTTCTAGTGAGAGCCCTGTTAGCGGAAAGGTGATCGGATCTGATTTTTTTCTAGAGACGCCTATTTGTTGATCAAAAACAAAACGCTTTAAATGCAGGGTTAGTATTGGCGGCAATTGGTTTACATTTACAAAGAATTGTTCTTCAATCGCTACTCGCTGTCTGCAACCAACACAGTAGAAATCGGCGTCACCATCATTGTTTTTTGCAAAGAACCGGTGAAGGCATTCTGGCAGTGAAGCTTTCCTTTGCGGGATATCTAAGGATAGCATAGTAGTAACATTTTTTTCGGCGGTACTGATACGGTTACAAGTTGGGCAATGAAGATCTTTCTGTATTCCCAGCCTAAAAATATTGTCTAACGCTTCTCTTGTTTGTTGGCCACCGATAATATCACCTTTTATGATAACACGACCGGTCCCTCGATCAGACGTCCCAGAAGCTTGATTAAGCAACTTTACATAAAATTCTGATGCATCCTCTTGTGCGTCCTCTTGGCCAGCCCGTGGAAAAAACCGTTGTGCTGTACGCCACGCAAACGAGGCACTAAAATTATCAAGCATTGCTTGGCTGTTTTGAGCAGGATTCATATACGCATTCACCACCCCATAAAGATCGCTGGTCAATGAATTATTTGGCAGGTAGTTGCCCAGATATAGGCTTGCTAAGGTATTGGTAAACAACGGTATGTGCACCAAACACTGCAAGGTGGCGTTAAAGTAACAGCTAACCCTTGTATTGATCAATTGCCTCACCGTTCCTGGTATTCGGGACGCTGCTGCCGGCTTTTTAGCTTGAGGCTTGTTGCCAGGTTTGGCATTGTTCGCGGCCGGCTTATGTGCAGGCTTTTTTTGAATGGGCTTATTGGCCACTACCGGTTTTTTGACCAGCATCGGCTTTTTTGCCGCAACTTTTTTTTGGTTAGCAAGGGCTTGTTTTTGTTTGGCGGCTGCCTGTACCTGCTTTTGTTTAGCCTTTTGAGCAGCTGCTTGCCTTTGCTTGGGCGTTACTGCTGTAACGGTGCTTGCTGCTGCGATGCCTATGATTACCATGCAGAGTAGGGCACATCGTACAATCTTTTTATAATTCATGATCTATGCCCTTTATTTGGTTTAACGCAACTGTCCTGAAGTAGGGTCGAGTATGAATGTTTTAATGAGCCTACCTCGTTGGATTGTAAGCTGATTGCCATTTAGCGTAATGTGGTTGCCCTGAACCGGCTGTCCTGCAAATGGCTCAAATTTTACTATTTTGGTAAGGTTGCCATTCTGAATTGTGATATCTTTTTCCCGAATCGTGATCTCATTGCTGCCTATCACAAAATTATTGCCTTTGCAGTCGATTGTGGTCCCATTCTTGCCTATCTCAAAAATGCTTCCACTTGGGAAAACCAAATCCAAATCCCCTTGCATTATGGTACCACCTGAATTTATTATATTTGTCGTAATAACATTGCCGGCCCCGTTGGATGCACCGGCTAAAAATGGCTCCAGTACTACGGTTGCAATACGGCTGCCACGTTGTATGCTGATGTTGTGGCCATTGGTTATGATTTTAGTTCCCTGATGTGATTGTCCTGGATATGGCTTAAATGCTACCGTTCTGGTCTTGTTGCCACGCTGGATCGTGACGTCATTGTCTCGTATTGTGATGCGATTACCAAGCATTGCGATGGTGTTATTTTCTACCGAAATGCCAGTGCCTTGCAGCGTAATATTATTACCACGCAATGAGTTGCCATTGCTGCCTTCGGCTATTGAATTGTTGTTGCCATGCAATGAGTTGCCGGAACCACGTATCGTGTTGTCATTGCCTTGTACCATGTTGCCTGATCCAGGTATTACGTTGTTGTTGCCCTGTACTATATTGCCAGAACCGTTGATTGCGTTACCATTGCTGTCACCCTGTAGCACGTTGCCAAAGCCCCGGATCGCGTTACTACGCGCCTGGACCCTCTTTGGTGCATTTTTTTGTGCAGCCGCCTTTTGTTGAGCAGCTTTTTTTTGCGCTGCTATTTGCGCTGCCAATTGTTGGGCTTTTTGCATAGCAGCTTGTTTTACCTTTTGGGCTGCTTGAGCCTGTTTCTGTTTAGCCAGCTGCGCTTGTTTTTGTTTGGCTATCTGAGCCTGTTTAACTTTTTGTGCAGCAGCAGCCTGTTTGGCTTTTTGAGTAGCTAACTGCTTAGCCTTCTGGAGAGCAAGCACTTTCTTCTGCTTTGCCAGTAGAGCTTGTTTTTGCTTGGCTGCCTGCTTGGCCTTTTGGGCAACCGCCTGAGCCTGCTTTTGTTTGGGCGTCAAAGCTGTAACGGTGCTTGCTGCCGCAATGCCTATGATGGCCATGCAGAGTAAAATGCGTACTTGGATTTCCTTAAAGTTATTCATAATTGGAACTCCTGCTCTATTATTTAGTTAATATTTTCAAACAAGAAATACTTTTTGGCCTATCCCCAGTATCTACTAATTATTTTGCCGTGTCAACAGCTGTTTAATTTTCTATCTGAATTACCAATGGTAAGGTTGGTGCAAAAGGACGCATAATCCAGGTCGCGGAGGAGAAAGAATTCTAGCTCAGCACCCGTACCGTAATCGTAATGGTGCTAAAAGGCAGGGGGATTTGAAACCGATCCCAGCTCTTTTGTATGGTTAGCGGCCACTGCTGCGTGCATTCAAGAAAAACTACGGGGACTTGTGCCTTATTGGCTAAAAAGTGGACGCCCGGCTTAAGCTGGCCGGCTGGCCCGCGAGAGCCATCGCCAATCAGTGCAAAGCGTCCGGTGCTTTCCAGTTCTTTCAGCGCGTGACGCGTAACGGCAACGGGGGATTGGTAGGCGGAGCCATACACCACCGTAAATCCTAGCCGCTGGCAAACATAGCCAGCAATCTTGCCATCATCACTTGGGCTGGCCATGCAGGCCGCTGGCGCCCCTATTTTGAAAAAATAAAAAACGGCTGGGATAATCTGCTGGTGCCACGCGTAAAATACGCCCCGCATGGTGGTCACATCCACAGGGTCGCCATCATAATGCACGCGTAGGCGGTAGGTACAAAAGAGGAGTCGTACGCAGTAATACGCCACACGTTGTAACAAAAAATTGAAGAATGTACTCTTTTTAAGCAGAGTGATGATACGTTTAATGGAATAATTTTTTATAACATTCATACTGTTACTTCCTGAGAAAAAGGGCTTAAAATTGCACTCTATATTTTGTAAGGCGTTAGCATGACCACCATGATTCCCCAGTTTAAAATACACAAACACGTTTTAACAAATGGACTTACCGTCCTCACCCATCCCCTGCACCATACGCCCCGCGTTGAAGTACACTTATGGTACAACGTTGGATCAAAGGATGAAGGACACCGCGAACGTGGCATGGCGCACCTGCTTGAACACATGATGTTTAAGGGTACCAAGAACCTTTCTGAAAGTGATATTAACAGCGTATGCCAGAAACTTGCTGGCGATGCAAACGCCTTCACCTCGCAGGATTATACCTGTTACACCTTCAGATTGCCAAGCAATGCGTGGGAGGTTGGCGTCCAACTGCTTGCTGAGTGCATGCAACACGCCACCTTTAACCCGGAAATGCTGGCCTCTGAACTCAAGGCAGTGGTTGAAGAGCTGCGTCTGTACAAAGATGATTATCAAGGTGGCCTGGTAGAGCAGATGATTGCCACACTCTTTCCCCAACACCCGTACAGCCATCCTATTATTGGCTTTAAAACAGATTTGTGTAATTTGAATCGGGACGATTTATACGCCTTTTATAAAAAACATTATCACCCAGGAAATGCCGTGTTGGTCGTAACGGGCGACGTGAAGGCGGATGACGTCTTGGCTGCCGCACAAAAGCACTTTGGCCATATCCCACCCGCACAAGATTATAAAAAAGAGACATTGAGTTTTCAGGAAGATTTAGTCATTAACAATACCGTGCTCTATCGTCCTACCACGACCCCGTGGTACTGTTACATGTACAAAGTTCCTGGCTTTAAAGAGAAAAAAAACCATGTGCTTGATATTGTTAGTGGCATCCTGGCAGGGGGCAAGAGCTCGCGCCTTTACCAGCGTTTGGTAAATAAAGAGGCATGCGCTGTCGACGTCGAATGTTCCGTGTATGATTTTTTTGACAAGGGTCTTTTATCCATCAATGTTTGGCCGGCCAATGGGGTCGATCCGGCCCTCATCGAGGGGATTATTGAGGAGGAGCTGAGCCTTTTGCGCACTCATGGCATTCACGACTGGGAATTTGCGGCGACACAAAAGCGAACGCTCATAGACTTTACCTCCTTGCTTGAAAGCATCGAGCGCCAAGCCTTTGTGATTGGCAACTCCTACCTTGCCACTGAAGATACGCACTTTATTGAGCATTATGTGGCAGCAATTGCACAGGTTAGTAAGCACGACATTCAAGACTTTTTTAAGGTCTATCTAACGCCGACCAAGCAGCATAAGGGCTACTTGCTGCCGATTACTGACCAGCACGATATGCGTGAATTTGCAGACCAACAACAAAGAGCCGATGAGCTTGAGGCACGGATTTTACAACAGCATCAGCGTAGCCTGCCGGTTGAAGAGCCACGCTTGGCCCAGTCACTTGTTGTGCCAAAGCGAGCCCCTTTTTCATTTCCTAAGCCAAAGGTTCATACGCTATCAAACGGCCTTGAGCTGGTATACCACCACAATCCGCAGATACCACAGATCATCTGTTTATTAAGCTTTAAAGCAAATCATCTCTATGAAGCCCAGGATCAGGCCGGGGCCTTTGGCTTTTTATTGCGTGTTATGACCGATAGTACCAAAGATCATGATGCCGACGCCTTTGCCCAGCTTCTGGAAACTGAAGGAATTTCGCTTGGCGCATCGGGTGACGGCATCGTTATTCGTTGTCTGAGTGCTGACTTTGCTAAGGCTCTTCAGTTGCTGGCATCAATTGTCCGGTACCCATCACTGAGAAAAAAATCCATAGAAAAAGTACGCCAACAGATTGTGAGCGAGCTTGATGAATTTTGGGACAGTCCTATTGATTTTATCGACCAGATAGCAAAAGAGCTGGTCTATGGTCAGCATCCATACCATAAAAATGCATTGGGATCTAAACCGTCAATTAATCACTTACAAAAAGATGATCTTGTGGCCCTCTACAACCAGTTAATATCCCCCCAGCAGGCTGTTATGGTCGTGGTTGGCGATTTATCAGCCATCACAATGCCCAGCTCTATTGAAACTATTTTAGGGGGTTGGCATGGACCAAAGGTTCACGACCTTGTCTACCCGCCACTACCGCCATTTAAACCTCAGCTGGTCAGCGTACCCATCAATCGAGATCAAACCGTTATTGGTGTAGTTGCGCCATCAATTTCTCGCAGGCATCCTGATTACAATGCTTTGTCCATCCTGGACATTATTGTAACGGGCGGCGCTGTATCGTCCCCATCCTCGCGGCTTTTTCAGCTACGCGAGCAGAGCGGACTCTTTTATGCGATCGGTGGATCACTCACCTATGGCGCCTATGTGCAACCAGGGATGGTGTTTATTAAGACAAGTGTTGCCACTAAAAAAGCTGATCTAGCCCAAAAAATGATTCTGGGAACCTTTGATACGGTGGCTCATCATGGTGTTACTAATGAAGAATTTGCGACCGCCAAAAATTTGCTATTATCTGCATCTATTGAGCTTTTTGAAAGCAATCTTCAACAGGCACACACCTTTCTATTTCTAAAAAAGCTTAATTTAAATTTTAATTTATTTGACAAACAGGGCGAATTACTGTCTATACTGAGGATAGCTGAAGTAGATAGTGCAGCTAAACAATATTGCAACCCAAGCGCCATGGCTGTGTTGCATGTTGGCAGAATAGAAGAACAAAAGATGTCGTTAAGAACGGGAGAGTCCCTAATACCAATAAAGGAGAAGAGGATGGCAATCAAGAAAAAAGCAGTTAAGAAGGCTGCTCCAAAGAGAAAAGTAGCCAAAAAGGCTGCTCCAAAGAGAAAAGTAGTCAAAAAGGCTGCCCCAAAAAGAAAGGTAGCTAAAAAAGCTGCCCCAAAGAAAAAGGCTGCTAAAAAGGCTGCTCCAAAAAGGAAAGTAGCCAAAAAGGCTGCTCCAAAGAGAAAAGCAGCTAAAAAGGCTGCCAAGAAAGTTGGCATGCGCGTTGTTGCTCCAGTGACAGCGGCTGCTAAGTAATAGTCTTTTACTCGATAAAAGACGATAAAGTGATCCGACCTCCGGATCACTTTTTTTTTGTCGGGGATTTTTGTTCATTACCTGGATCCCCGATCAAAGTCGGGGATGACGACTTCGTCGTCACTTTTTTTTTGGGGAAATAATCATGACACTACGTACCATTATTACTATAACACTCGTAATAGCCGGCATAGCGGTTATTTTTTATGTTGGCTACTCATTAATTTTTAAGCATTACAGACGTAGTAACACCATTGAACGTACGCTGGCAATTATTAAGCCAGAGGCCGTTCAGGCTCATCAGACAGGTCCCATTATTGATCGCATAGAACAGATGGGCTTTACTATTATCGATTTTAGAAAGGTACATTTGGGCAAAGAAGAGGCAGCAAAATTTTATCACGAACATAAAAATAAATCTTTTTTTGGCGACATGACTCAGTACATAAGCAGCGGGCCAATCGTGGTTATGATTCTTGAAAAGCTCAATGCTATTGGTGATTGGCGCGATCTTATGGGCGCAACCAATCCGGCAAAGGCCAAGGATGGTACTATCAGAAAACAGTTTGGTACAAACATCGAAAAAAATGCGGTTCATGGTTCTGACTCGCAAGCAGCAGCACAACAGGAAATAGCGTTCTTTTTTGCTGATAGGCGTAAATAGCTTATATGGGCTATGCACATTATGCTTGCATAGCCCACTATTTTCGTCCATTATTCTTAAAGAGTAAAAACATCCATATTTTTGTCCACATGAAGGAGAGTTCCATGAATCGTCTTTGGGCCACAATCAGTCGCCACGTACTAGTACTAGCATTATGCCTTGCAAGCATAAACGTTGACCTACACGCAATGAACGCTCCTTCAGGTGGTCAACCATTAACTTCACCATCAAGCAAGAAAGTATCGGTACTCAAAAAACAAAAATCACTCATTCAGCAACAGCTCGCACATGATCAAAGCGTGCCAAGCACTAGCACCACCCAGGCAACACCAGCAACTGAAACAACGGCGCTAATAGGGCAATCGACGGCTGGCCACAACACAGATACCGCAGCAATACAGGCAAGAAGTATAGAAACTAAAATGGCCGGTTGCAAAAAGATTATTGGCACCGTAATAATCGTTCTTGGTGCCGTTACCGTTGAAGGTGTAAGTTGTGGCACCGTTTATTTTCTGACCAATGACTGGTCCGGCTCAGCGCGCGTAGGCGCCTTAGTCTATAGTGTGGCCCTGCCACTTGGCCTACTCTATTGTATGAGTGGTAGCCTGTTACACGAGGCGCATCACATACGCAAATACCTGATGACGGAATTTTCGCACTACGCTGTTCCAATGGCACATACCATCACCAGTGGTCTTGAAGTTGCTGGGCTGAATTATCTAAAAAGTGCATGTATAGATCCTTTGATTAATCATGCAGACTATGAGCTCAACCAATGTATGGGGCAACTTGCTGCCGGCCTGGTCGGCGTTGTTGGGATACCAATAGCGCGAGAAAAATTGTTGCAATATGTTGGCCACGAATGTGAATCTACGGTGAGCGACTATTTAAAGCGACATCTCAATGTCTTTATCATAGCTCCATGGAACATGCTTACCAACTGGATTAAAACCGAAACTGATGAGTACTTTGAGGCGTATGAAAATAGTCATGCAGCCAATGCTCATTGAGCTGGTTGATTCTCACGCGTGAAGTCATTAAACGTGTTGTAATCTATGCAGTCAACAGGATTCATATCAAGTTCAACATGGCCAGGAATATAATCAGACGGTAGCTTACCAGAGCCGTCACGTGTATTGATTACAAGGCTAATCGAAGCAATCGTCGTCAAAAGACACAGCGTCGGATGCGCTTTAATAAACTGTATGCGCTGCCCGCAGCATGCCCCAAAGCAGCCCTTTCTGGGAGGAATAAGATCTGCTTGATAGCGATAGGCATAGTGCAATGGGGTGCATCCATTTGTATCAAGCACGTGGATGGCGCCTGGTGTTAAACGCAGTAAATAGGCAATTATCCGATTGCTCACATCCTGATCATTATCTTTGGTGGTCATACTCACGCGTACAGCAATATGCAGCAGGGTTTCATTGCTATCGCCATATGGGAGAAGCACATCCAACGGTGTTTTGCTGTTATCAAAAATATTTTTTAGTAAAGCAACGTCGTTCTGGCGCACCGCCCGGAGGGCCAGCATAGGCACCAATGTTTGCTCGCTTATTTGCTCCTCAGATAATGCAGGGGCACCACTATTTTCCTGTTGTTCGTTATCAATGGCAACTGCACTATTGCGTTGATCGTCAGCATTTTCTTGATATGCTGCAAAGGCAAGGCTGGGTGCAAGAATGTGTATCGTCAAACTTAGTATTATTACAGGTACGTTCATGCGTTCTCCTTTAGGGCGCAATAAGCTCTTTGAACATTTGTTTTTTCCAATCCCACACTAAAAACAGTGGACGTTGTTTAGCATACTGCGTGTCTAGTCTCAAGGTAAAGCCAGTAATGATTGACTGTCCGTTAATAGGTTCGTACTGCACGTTTTCGTAGCTGCCCAGTGACCATGGATTTGCTGGTGGCAGAAAAAATTGTACTTTTGATGGGTCGCTTGATGTATATCTAAATCCACCGTCAACTGGGACGATAGTTACATAATTTTTATCGTGGTACTGGCTGATCTTATTTCTAAAGCCAATAGGCGAAACAATGTTACTATCTCGTTGTGTTAGTGCCGCGCTGCCGTCACAATATATCAATCGCGGCCTATCATGCATGACCCAGAAGGCGTCGTAGACAAGATCGCCAAAGCCATCGAGTGGATGACTCAGGAAGCAAATGGGTCTAGACGGTTCGGCCAAAACTAGTTGATCCATTGCCCGATGAAGCACATGCATTTTTTGTGTACGCAGCGTGAAGCACTCGACGCAGAAGTAGACACAAAATACAATGAGCGCGGTGAAATATAAAAACACAGCCCTACGATAGATTCTACTTTTAATGCTACTGAACACAAAGCAGGCAAGATATGCCATGACAATAAACGGGGCTACTTCATAAAAATAGCGTGGGCTGTAGGCACCAACGTAGGCTGGCCAGATAATGAGTGCAGTGCTGACAAGGCAGAGTAATACAGGAATTTTTTGTGTTGTTGTGATAAACGCGATAATAATAATCAGGGTAAGGGGTAGTGTCATACCAAGGCGCAGCCAGGTATTGCCCCACGGTAGCCAGGAGAGCCAGAGGGCATCGTAGCAAAAGACTATGGCTTGTTGCAGTTTGTTCATGATTATGGTTAGGAGTGGAGCTGCCTGCCTTGTTTTTCCTAGCGATGCAAAATCAAAGGGATACAGCCAGGTGCGCAATGCTACGTAGGCGATGGTGATTGCCCAGAAGGGGCTAGTGAGTTTGACGAGCGTCGTACGCTCAAATGGTTCGACCCCTTCGACAGGGCTCAGGGTGAGCGCCTTGTTCCGCTCATGCCCCTCGACAAGCAAGGCTTGCTCGGGGTCCTCGGGATATTTAAAATTATCCCGCTCATCCTGAGGAGGCTCGTAAGAGCCGTCTCGAAGGACGAACCAACCACGAGCGTCTTTTTTAAACACTGGCATAGGATTCAGAAGAGCTTCCGTATACCACGCAGCCCAGAGCATCAGGATGAATGGCAACACCACCAATGTTTCGCGCGTGAAGAGTGCGCAGACAAACAGCACGCAGGCCAGTAGGTAGTACCTGTGCTTGCGTGTATCCAAATACTGTTTACCCAGCAGAAAAATGCAGAGCATACACAGGACGTTGATATAGTATTGCAGGTTAACCAGATGACCAAAACGATAGGCAATTTGTGGATGAAACGCAAAGGCACAGGCGCCCAAAAATGCTGCCGATAGTGGCGCGAATAGGGAGCCGATGTAGAACAGCAGCGCACTATTGGCTGCATGCACAACAACATTAGTTAGAAGGTACCAGTAGCCATTGGTGCCAAAGAGCCAATATTGTATGACGTGATAAAAAAAATAAAGCGGTCGATAGTAGGTTGCCAAAAAGCTTGTGCGCCCGCCGCGTGGGAAATTTGATGGCCCAAAGTCTTGGTTGACGTGGCCGTCATAGAAAAAATAGAAGAGGGCTTTCCAGGTTTTTATTTTTGATGCCAAGTACAAGGCGTGGAAGTCGTCGCCGTTCAGCCACCAGTTTGTGTATGGCAGGCCTAGTATGCTGATTATGCTTATTATAAGAATTGTTATAAGGACAACTTTCTTTTGATAAATCATATTTTCCTAATTAAGTTAAGAGTAAATATGATTTATATATTTCATTTGCGAGGTTGCCACCTCGCGCTGGCCTTAAGAGTGTTATCAAACACTCTTAAGAATCTCGTGACTAAGGGCTGCCGCCCTTAGAACCTGCTAATACGCTCAACTTCCCCTTCGACGGGGCTCAGGGTGAGCGGAGCGCTATTCCGCTCATGGTGAGGAGCTGCGTAAGCAGCGTCTCGAACCATCATGGCAATTCATGTGGCTTTGCCACATTCTCGCCAGCCCTCCGATTGAGCTAGCTATGGACTTTTTTATTTTATTGATTTGTCACACGTGTATTGTCACTTTTATTACAACAACTCTCTGCAAAACGTAAGCAAAAATTATGTTGCATATCATGCGCTCGGACATGCAGCCCAAGGGGGCCGCAAACTCGCGAAGCAGTGAATTACTACGCCTCGCTTCGCCCGCATTGCGGGCCTCCGCTCCGTCTTTTTAAGAGGATCTTGGACTCCAGCCTTCGCCAAAGCTTCGGCGGACGGATACGTCCGAGATGACCAATAAGGAATAGTTTTCACTTTTTTGTCATCCTGAACTTGTTTCAGGATCCAGTCCATTAGTATAGCTCCTCTTCGCGAGTTTGTGGCTCTTAGCCGCATGTCTGAGCGTTTAACTTGCAATAAGTATAGTACTTTCACATCGCAAAGAGCTGTTGTACATGAACCATAATATGAATTGCGCAAATCAATGAGATAAGAAAATCCCTAAGTAGCCCGACATGCGGGGTGGCGCACATTGGCCTTTGGCCAGGGCACCGTCGCCGCTTACAAGGGCGTATTAGCAGTCCAGCTGCAAGCTGGTCATGGAGATTTTTAAGAGGTTTTGAGAAACCTCTTAAAGCCAGCGCGAGGTGGCAACCTCGCAAACGAAATATATAAATTATATAAAATAAAAAATCATATTATTTTTTTAGTTTTCCAATAATCTTACTTGAGACATTCTCTACACTCAATCCTGCCCTTTCCTTCAAATACGCCCGACTCCCCGTTTCATGATAATAAAAATCATCAACACCAAACGCATGAAATATAACTTTATAATCAAGCGCTTGGCTCAGCACACTGCCGACCGCCTCGCCAAGGCCACCGATAAGTAGATGCTCTTCGATGGTAAAGATGCCATGTAGTTTTTTGTGGGTAAAAAAATTAATATCCAATGGCTTGATGGTCGGCATACTTACCAGGCCGATGCTAATGTCCAAGGCGCTCAAGTGTTGCTGCACCTGCCAGCCAAGATCAAGGGCGTTACCGGAAGCAACGATGTACGTATCATCGTGCGGTACTATTTCTATGGCCTTGCCTAGCTCAATAGCCTGGCTGCCTGCGTACGTTATCAACTCTTCATTATTAGAAAGCCGAATGTACGCCGGTAGCTTGAGGGCGTGTAACGCCGGCATGAGTGATGCAATTTCATGCTTGCTGCCGGGGGCAACCACCGTCATCTCTGGCAGGCTGCGCATAATGGCAACATCTTCAATAGCATGATGCGTAACGCCCATCGGCCCGTAGCTGAAACCACCACCAACACCAACAATGGTTACCGGCAGCTGTTGGTAACACAGGTCGTCACGTACCTGTTCAAAGCAGCGTAGCGTTACAAACGGGATGATGGAATAGACGTACACTTTTTTACCGGTCATCGCAAGGCCAGCGGCAACGCCGATCATATTTTGTTCGGCAATGCCGGTATTGATGTAGCGTTGCGGATAGGCGGCTGCAAATTTTTCAATGACTGAAAAACCAACATCACCAACGAGCAAATAAATGCTTGGGTCAATGGCCGCCTGATCAAAAAGCCATTGCATAAATACCGTTCTCATAGGCGGGTAATCTCCTTTTTTGCCAGCTGGTGCTGATCGCCTTTAAACGAGCGATAGTGCCATTCCAATTTATTTTCTATCTGCGCCAGCCCTTTGCCTTTCGTGGTATGGGCAATGATGACCTGCGGGCATGCTGCTAATTGCGGTTGGTTAAACGTATCAATGAGCGCGGCATAATCATGCCCATCAACATGCTTGACGCTGCAGCCAAACGCTTTGAATTTTACTTCAAGGCCGCCGGGGACCAGGTCATCCGTTTTATCAAGGCCTTGTAAGTTATTGTAATCGACAATGACGGTCAGATTATTAAGCTGAAAGCGAGCCGCCATCATCAGTGCCTCCCAGATCGATCCCTCTTGGCATTCACCATCACCAACCAAGGCGTATACTTTGCTTGGCCGTTGATCATGCTTGGCCGCGATTGCCAGGCCAACTGCCATTGGTAGACCGTGGCCCAGTGACCCGGTGCTTGCTTCAATCCCAGGAAATGCCCCGCGCTGCGGATGCCCACTCAGCTGCGTGCCGTTGCCATGGTAGCGCTTTAGCAGTTCTGCCGGCAGCAGCTGGACCGAAGCGAGTGCTGCGTACAGCGCGCAGGCGCCGTGCCCTTTGCTTAAAATAAAATAGTCACGTGTTGGATCGTTGTGTTTAATTTTTTCAACATCTAAAAAACAGTGGTACAGCACCGTCAAAATATCGATGATAGAAAAGCTGCAACCCAAGTGTGAACTGTTTGCAGCGGTTAGCGCATCGATGATGAGGTGTCTATTTTCTAGCGCTTTGAGCGCCACATGTTCAAGCAGCGCTGGTGATGTGGGGGGTACGTTGCTGATGTGTTGGGACGTGATCATGCAAAACTCCTTTCATGGGATTCGTGCGACTGGCAGATCATTTAAGAGTGGCACAGCTTGTTGCATTCTTGTGCAAGTAAGATAATACGTCCACATTACACACCACACTGGCCGTTCGCCCGGACCGTGTCCGCCATGGCCTGGCGTGAAGGCTGGATGATGGAGGGGGTGGAATGGCCAACAGAATACAAATTCAAATGCTTTTCAAACCAATCAATCGACGCCACAAGCCCCTGGTGCAAATTGTACCGTGGTGCCCACTGCAATGCCTGTGATGTCTGCGCAATATCAGCCTGCCAACGTGCCGGCTCCCATGGGCGTGGTACCTGTGTGCCCCAATTGACGGTCAGTGGTTTTTGTAAAATGTTGCCAACAGTGTCCACCACATCCTGAATGGTAGATTGCACGCCGGTACCACCGTTAAAAATAAAGGCATCGGTTGGTAATTTTTTTGTAACCGCGATCAACACATCAACCATATCGCTAATATAAATGTAGTCACGCACGTAGTGACTGGCTGAAAGATTAATGGGCTTGCCTTCAAGGGCATTGGCGATAATGGTTGGGATCAGGCGCGTTGGCATTTCATAATCGCCATAGACCGAAAAAGGGCGTACGGTGTACACGGGGAGTTTATTAAAGAGTGCCTCTTTCAGGCAAAATTGTGTGGCTGCCGCCTTGGCAACAGCATAGTCGCTGATCGGTTCAAGTAATTGCCGTTCGCTCATTGCTACCGGTTGCATGCCGTATTCCGATGAGCTGCCGGTATTGACAAAGCAGCTAAAGCCAACCTCTTTGCAGGCATTGAGCAGCGTGATAGTGCCATAGAAATTAACATTGTACACCGTCATCTGATCACGTTGATGTGGCATGCCGCCGTACGAGGCCAGATGGTAGATAACGCCGGGCCGTATGGCGAGCACAAGGGTGCGTACGCCGGCAGCATCGGTCAGATCTATTTCGTGAATAACAAGTTTGTCTAGAAGGTCTGAGAGGCGATGCAGATCACTTTGCTTTTCCACTAAGAGGTGCACGGTTGCATCCAATTGATGCGCCACAAGTTTGCGCACCAGATTTGCACCTATAAAACCGGCTCCACCGGTAACCAGTACTATCATGTCCTGCTCCTTGAAAATTTACAAAGCGGCTATCGTCTCTGTCTTAACCACAATATGTTTACCGCATGCACTAATGCCATAGCAAAGAATTTTGCCCTGATAACCAAAATCTCGCCGCTGCTTTTTATAGTCATGTGCTTTGATTTGTTCAAGCGCCTTGTCTGCAGCCTTTGCAAGCACGGCCTGTGTTGACCGCTCTGTTTTTTTGAATTCCAAAAGGACTCCAATATCATTATGATCGCGTGGCATAAGCATAATATCATAGCGACCATCACCCGATTCACGGTTTGATTGTACGATGTATCGATAAGAAAGTTCGGCCAGCAACCCAAGAACAAACATGTCTACACTTCGCTCCATATCGTTTTTGGGGAGGTCATGAAAGCTACACATGTTATCAATATATCCTTGTAACAGTATGGTAACGTTAAGCACGTCACCAGTAATCAGCGCTTCAAATAACTTCTTAAGCTTAGCAAAAGAGAATACTTTGCTAATCGCTTTTAGAACAAGGTCTCTATAAAGTACAACAATTTCTTTGTTTGGTAGTGCAAGCGTATAAAGGAATTTGTCATTGCGAGAAATGCGGTCGATTGCTGTAATGTATCCAGTGAACAATAAGAAACTCCACGGCTCTTGATCTTCAGTGTCAAGTTCTGGAAGTATGACTCCCTCATCTATTACTTTCTCTGTTATAGGCTTGCCTTCGAGTAAAAGCTCAAGTTCTTTTTTTGTTTCATCACTCGCCTGAGCAATGACTTTTGCCACCAGCTCATTATCACTGGTATTGACCCAATAGGGCTTTAAGTCACCCCCCGCTTTAATACAATTCAACACTGACCAGGGATTATATATTTGCGTTTTACCAAAGGTGTAACCATTGTACCACGATCTGATGTCTTCTTGATGCTCGTGGAGGCCGTACTGAGTAATAAGCGCATTAACTTCATTATCTGTAAAACCAAACTTATCAGAATATTCCTTACTTAATACGCTGCAAACGGCCAGATTATTAAGTCCGGAAAATATTCCCTCTTTGGCTGTACGAGTAATACCAGTTAAAAAGGCACGATTTAGGGCAGAATTAGTTTTGAACACTGCTGAAAATAAATCTCGTACGAAACTTACCATATCAACATAGTAGTCATTGAGATAAGCAGCTATAATTGGTGTATCGTATTCATCAATAAGCACAATAGTTTTTTGACCGTAATGAGCCTCTAAGGCCTCGGTCATAAAAAGTAAGCTATTACAATAATCAACGCTATCGGCAGTTTTTTTAACAAGGGCGTTGTACATGTCTTGTTGATCAGCATCTAAAACATCGTAGATGGGAGCCATTGTGCGCTTTACCTCTTTCGCAAGCAGCCCAATAATTTGTTTATACGCATCATCCCAATTGCGCTTCTTAACATCTTTAAGTGTTATAGAAATGACAGGGTATTGTCCCTGGAGGTCACGATATTTAGGATCTTTCCAGATGTTTGTTTTTTCAAAAAGGCATGCATTCGATTGCTTGGTGCGCTCAAAAAAGTATTTAAGCATAGAAAGATTCAAGGTTTTGCCAAATCGGCGAGGACGAGGAGTTAAAACAATCTCGCTGCCATCTTCCCAAAATTCTTTAATGAGCAATGTTTTATCAACATAGACGCTTCCTTTGTCAATAAGTTTTTTATAGTCATCGACGCCGATAGGAATAGAAGGCAGCGTAGTCATTGTTATTCTCCACTAAAAAAATGATAGGCTATGGAATGCTCGAACACCTCCATAGCCTATCACACACTTAGTCTCAAAGCAAAAAACGGAAGGCGAACAAAAAGCAGTACATGGTTAGTCATCACCTCCGTTTCCTTGACCCGGCGCAAACCTTTTGGCTAGTGAAAACTTCACATGCCCCATAGATTAATCGTTTTGTTATCATACTGTTCTTGACGTTGATACACCTTTTCATCCCAGGGCTTGGTTTTGTTTCTATCAAAAATTATAAGATGCCCTTCAGTTGCATTGCTTTTATCCATGTACTCGGCAGTTTGTTTAAGCCCATCGTGCAATGCTTTTGGTCCATAGTTGATTTTTAATTCCAGGACAATGCGTTGCTGCTGGAAGGTAACAAGAATATCAACACGCTTGGTGCCCAGTGCATATTCGCGATGAATAGTTCCACCGCCATTAACGACACGTTGCAGGAAGGCCATAAGTATTAGGTGCGGGCCAGATTCTTGGTAATTAAACTGTTCAAGCCAGATTTCGGAATTTTCTCTATAAAATTCTGTGAACTTGTGTAGTAATTTTTGCATATTCAGCGAGCCATCAGCATTCTTGTAATCTGGCGATTGTTCAATAATTGCATATTGAAATCTACTGGATAAAACCCGCGGCAAAATTTCCTGGTAGATGGGATTGGCAATTGTCATGGTACTACGTTTGATAAGCCCTAAGTCCTCAACATATTTCTTATCATCCTCATCAGCAATAAGCATTGATGTTGAGCCGGTAATGATCGCATCGATAATCTTTCTTACGCGAGGCTCATTGAGACGATTAATAATGACGTCAAGGTGCGTGTCCTGTCGCTGGATAAGCGTCTCTTTAGCCCGCTCAATGACGTCCTTGGTGATAGGTTGACTTCGATCCGTAACATCAACAAAACAGGCCTGGCGACCAAGCGCATTCACAAGCCATGGTTGTCCCTGTGTTAAATAAAAGGCATAATCAATCGCTTCATCAGTAAATTTTTGGCCAGTCTGGCTTGTATGCTGCAGATACAAATTGCGCACTTCTTGTGCAGAAAAATCTGCAAGCACCAGGCTCTCGGCTTTAATGTTAAATGCGCTGCCGCCAAGAATTGTTTTTCCTTCTTTGTCAGACCAAATTAGGTAATCGCGTACATCGCGCACGCCGACAAGACAGACTGCCTGAGGAAAACTCTTTGGTCGATTCACATAGCCAGCACGTAATTGACGCAGCACAGAAATGAGGGTGTCACCGACAAGGGAATCTATTTCATCAATAAAAAGTACAATTGGTTTATCAGTATGTTCTGACCAAAATTGCAAAAATTCGTTAAGGGCGCCACCAGAGAGCATTGGATTATTTGCTTCACGCTGTAAGTAGGCATATGCCGGATCTTCTAGGCCAAAACATCGGCTAATATCTGTTTTAAAACAACTTAAAATGGTGCGAAGGCCATCAATAACATTGCTTCTTGCTGCCTGGGCAGGCTCAACATTAATATACAATGCCTTATAAGTTTCTTCGGCATTGAGTTGATCAACAAATATACGTATGGCTGTTGTTTTGCCACTTTGACGCGGTGCATGCAGGATGAAATACCTTTTGTCATTAATTAGATTGTGTACCTCATCTTCATCTAATCGATGAGGAATAAAGTAATGATCTTCTGGATTAACCGGCCCACTTGTCGTAAAATTTTTCATCCTACAGCGCTCTCCGCTTAAATTTTTTATAGACTTTGCTGTAGCCACAAGGCTCTACATTGTTACTGAATTTGTAGTATAGCAGATTTTATTGTTGTGCCCTAGATCCGGGCAGAGCGGGGCAAAAAAAGAGGGCAGTAACCTCTTGCATGGCGAGCGCCACCACCTCCGTTTCCTTGACCCAGCGCAAACCTTTTGGCTACAGTTTTATACAGGATTTGTCATCATAAGCCATACCCTGGGAGGCCCAATGCCCAACATCAAAAAAATATTCTACGTCGTCCTGCATTGTGCTGCCTACCTCTTTGCTTCTCATGCCAGCCTCCTGGCAGGATGGCGGTCAAAAAACCCTTACTCTATCGTATTACACGCCCGTAAAGATTGCGGGATGTTTAGCATCTTTGATGATGTCCTGGATATGCTCAAGCGCTATGAGCGGGGACACTACAAAGGCGTCGAAATAGATTTTAAGCAGACGGGGGCATATTATGATCCTGATTATGGCAACAACTGGTGGAGCTACTATTGCGAGCCCATCAGCCTGGGCCAAAAAGTAGATCCGCACATAATCCTGGGAGGCAATCCATACTATATTCGCTGGTCAAAGGGAGAAAAGTATCGTAATCAAGCGTTTAGGCTGATTCAAAAATACATGCGCATAAAACCTCATATCCTGGAAAAGATCGATGCGTTAACCAAGGACTTTAACAATCATTGTGTACTTACCGTTCACTACCGAGGCACCGACAAAATTGCTGAGGCGCCGCGTATTGAGTATGAGGTATTTTTGCAGGCAATCCAGCAGGCTATAAAAACGTTTGGTCAGCAAAGCTATAGAATGTATGTGGCGACTGATGAGCAAGCTTTTTTAGACTATATCATCGCACACTTTGGCCAGCACGTGCTGTACAATAAGGATGCCTTCCGCTCAGATAACAACACGCAGGCGGTGCACCTCAACCCATTTTATAACCGTTATAAATGCGGCGAAGATGCGCTGATTGATGCCCTTGTGCTTTCGCGCGGTAATTATTTAATTAAATCGTGTTCAAATTTGAGTCGATGGTCGACATTTTTTAATCCAAAACTTCCCTTTATCCAGCTTTCTCTGCCAAAAAACTCGTATGCTACCTGCTCACTCTTTGGTCAATTGGGCAACCAGCTTTTTGAAATAGCAGCCACGCTAGCTCCACCACTTCCCAGGCCGACTAAATCCAGCTTTTCCTGGTGGGCTGCCTATCTTAACAAAAATCCTGGCAAGGTGGTCATAGCCCCCTCACACTTTCAGCTTCCTATCTCACGGACAACCGGGGTACGTGCGACGTTGCCTGACTGGTCGATCATAGATATTGATTACAAAAAATCCCATGAGTCGTATCCAAAGGATATGTATGCTTATGATGCATCTTCAATGTCACTTGATACGCAGAATGTGTGATGGGGGGTTGAGAGATAGGTTGGATTTCCTTGACGCTACAAAAACGTTTTAGTTACAGTGGTACGTAGATAAATTTTTTCAGGAAAATACAGAACGTTATTAAAACTTATTAATCTAAAGGGGATACTCGTGACATCTAAAGGAATTATTTTTTGTTGTGTAACAATTTTTCTTAATGCGCATGCGGTCCAATACCACCAGCCCTATGCACCGTATTATAGCCAAATTGGTCAAGATAAATATTTAAATGAACAGCTATTTCATAACAAAAAACATGGTGTCTTCGTTGACATAGGGGCACATGATGGGATTAGCTACAGCAATAGCTATTATTTTGAAAAAAAACTTGGTTGGAAAGGGATTTGTGTAGAACCGCATCCGGACAGATATAAAGAGTTGGTTAAAAATAGAAAGGCAGCATGCGTTCAGGCCTGTATTGCTAATGCTAATGGTAAAGCAAGATTTTGCAAGATAACTGGACCCCTTGAAATGCTTAGTGGATTGATTGATGAGTATGATCCCCGCCATCTGATAAGAATTGACCAAGACCTGAGTACACATGGGGGGAGCAAGCAAATAATATCGGTAGACGTGTTTACGCTTAAATTTGTTCTTGATAAATATAAAATAAAAAAAATAGATTTTATGAGTGTTGATACCGAGGGTAGTGAATTTCCCATCTTGCAGTCCATTGATTTGAATAAGATCTATATTGGCGTCATTGTTGTTGAAAATAATTACCAGGACAATAAGGTTAAAAATTATTTACTTAGTAAGGGCTATGAGCTCATTAAAAAAATAGAATATGATGATGTATATAAAAAAAAGAATTATAATCCCCGCCAAAAATAAGGATTGGTCATATTTTTGAGGGCTAACGCCAAAAGGTGTCTATTCTATGACGTGTGCACATTCAATGTGAGATGGCTTAGCATTTGGCCTTTGTCGGCCTGCAAGCCGATGTGTTTGTATTGTAATTATAAAAATAATAGGGCTCATTGATTAGTTCTTGTTTTTGAAGCAAGCCTGATTTTACGATCGCTAGGCACCATGCCACGTCCTCCCCATGCCGTATTTCTGGAAATAAAAAACGTATAGCAATGCTACGCTTTATGGGATTAAGATGATTTGGCGGACGATAATAGATACCATCTTTTTCAAACCACGTTTTATATGCTAATGAATGTATAAATTTTTTTGGATTCTTTCCGTTAACGGTCACTATGCCTGTTAAACTTACACAATCAGGCTTTTTCTGTAATTTTTCATAAATCATTTTGATGTAGTTGGGGTGTATATCGTCATCATCATCGATGTAACAGGTATATTCGCCCTTGCTTTGATTTAATAGAAGATTTCTTTTACAACCAACAGTCATTTCACGATTATCTGAATGAGACAAGACTTCAATCTTGTTATCAAGCATGTTTTCTTTTATTTGGGCTTGCAATGTATTATAAAGTTTATTAAAGGAATCTTTCCTCTCTTCCAGGGTGCAAATTAATATGCTCCAAATCTTGGTTGTTGTTTGAAGACGAGGTTTTGCCTGTGTTTGGGGCATAAGTATTGCCATAATCAATGATATAATCAGTGGACTGATAGCTAATAGCATATAACTGCCTCTTCTAGAAAATGAAAAATTGTTTCTTGAAATACCCTAAGGAAACTCTAAGCGAACCAATTTTTTGTTGTCAAGATAATCACCAATCTATTGGATTTCCATCTTATCGGATCCTTTTCTTAATTCTCAAAATTGGATTTGTTGCCAATCGTTCTTTGTTTTTATTAACGTAAGATTAAATTAAAATTAGTTAAGCTATAAGGGCAAAGGGGTTTTTTATGTTTTTTTCTAGAAATCGATCGCTTAAGTTCATTGCTGTTCTTTTTAGTATTAGTTTTATATATCTAAGCAACTCAGTGAGTGCTTTCAGTCGCAATCCGATTCCGTTACCCACTAAAGCAAAAAAAATCATAAAAAAGAAAAAGCCGTCTGCTGTAAACAGACCGCGTGTCTCGATTATAACCTCTATATTTAAAGGGGACGAATTTATCAAGGGTTTTTTAGCCGATATTGTACAGCAATCAATTTTTAAGCACTGTGAGCTTATTTTGATAAACGCAAATTCACCTGGAAAAGAAGAATCTATTATTAAACAATATGTGCCTCGATATCCTAATATTAGATATATAAAACTTGGAAAAGATCCTGGCTTATATGGCGTCTGGAACGTAGGCATAAAAATGGCGTTGTCAGATTTCATTACAAATGCCAATCTTGATGATCGAAGAAATCCACGTTCTCTTGAGATCGAGGCAAAGGCTCTTGAACAAAATCCGTCAGTAGATCTTGTTTATGGAGATTTTTTATGTACAAAGCGCGCAAATGAAACATTTAAGCATCATACCGCTAAGACAATTGTAAAACATCCTGACTTTCAATTGTGTTACATGAGCAGCTGTTTACCCGGTCCTCAGCCAATGTGGCGCAAATCAATGCATACAAAATATGGTTTATTTGATGAAAAATTTCTTTCTTGCGGTGATTGGGAAATGTGGTGCCGGGCGGTGAGCAAGGGTTCTCGTTTTAAGAAAATCCCCAATTTTGTTACAGGCCTTTATTATTATAATCCAGCCGGACTCTCTACTGACGAGGCAAAATTGGAGATACGTACAATGGAATATAATTTAATTGTTAAAACCTATCGTTATCTATGGGCAAAGCCACAACAGCCAACGAAAGGTATTGCTTCTGAGGGCTATTCTTACCATGAAATATTGCATCATAGATACTTTGCCATTCCTCTTGACTAGATCTTCTAATGAACTATTTTTCGTACTTGCAATTAGTATAAAACACTTCTAATATTGAATGCGGGAGTTAGAGTAACTAGTAAGAAGAAAGTGTATTCTTATGTCTATAAAAACAGTTGCCAAATGGGTGTGTGTTGTAACAATATTTTTGTCTGCCGGTGATCTTTTAGCGGGTAGAAAAAAGAATATATGTGCTCTCGCAACCATCCCTCAGAAAAAAACTATCAAATCATCCCTCGATCAAGAGAACAATGTCGTATGTTTTACTATGCCTAAGGGCGGAACCCATCTACTTATCAAATGTCTGACATTATTTGAGCAGCCAGGGCTGTCAATTCCTTATACTGGTCGAAAAAATAACTTTAAGCCGGGGCCATCCCTTCAGGCTTATTATGATAAAGTTAACCGTTTTGATCCGCCGCGTCATTTTAAAGGTCGTTTTCACACCCCAACATTTGGCCCTTTGCCGGATGGCCTACTATCTCAGATGAAAGTTAGCACGAAGAATCGATTGTTTTATTCTCACTGGCCGTATACCAAAGAAACTGAACGCTTTTTATCTCCTAAAACAACAGGTAGCTTTTTTATCATTCGTGATCCTAGAGATATGATAATATCCATGGCTCATATGGTTAAAGATGGCTATTATCCAAATCAACACGCCAACGTGGAAGATTTGATTTATGATTTCATTGACGGTCGTCAAAAACACTTTATTAAATGGGGTGTTGAGGTCCATGATACCTACCCACTTTTGTGGGAATCAGGTGTTGTAGGGTTTTATAACCTCTATCTTCCCTGGATGAAGGCACAAAAAATTTATACGGTACGCTTTGAAGCCTTAGTTGGCAGCAAGGGTGGCGGATCGGATGATGTGCAGTATCAGGAAATTGATAATATTGCTCGACATATTAAACTCACTCTGCCCAAGGCTGCTATTAAAAAAGTTCAAGAACAATTATTTGGTGATAGTTTTACATTTAGAGAGGGACAGATAGGCGGTTGGAAAAAAACTTTCACGCCAGAAATGAAGCAAGCATTCAAAAAGGCACCAGGAGCCATAGAGTTGCTCATTAAGTTGGGCTATGAAAAGGATGGCAACTGGTAAGATAAACCACAAAAAAAGAGAGATGAGGAGAATATTGTGATGAATATTGCGAAAAAGGGCATTAGACAATCATTGTTACTTGTAGGCATTGTGTTTGTAACGCACGCGCTGCAAGCAAGCCAATCACTTACATTGACCAAGCGCCAAATGTGCGATTTAGAACTTATTATGAATGGCGGCTTTGCACCACTTAAAGGCTTTATGAATCAGGCTGATTATAATGGTGTTGTTCAAAATATGCGCCTTGCAGATGGTACTGTGTGGCCCATGCCCATTGTACTGGATGTGGCTGAAGATATTATCAAAAAAGCAGCGGATGATAAAACACTACTTTTGAAATCATCAGAGGGTGATGTGCTTGCAACAATGCAAATTGAAAATGCTTGGCAGCCGGATAAAGACAATGAAGCGAAAATGGTGTACGGAACCAAGGATATGTTGCATCCTGGCGTTAATTATCTTATCAATCAGACCAAATCTTTTTATGTAAGCGGATCCCTAACTAAGGTTACAGAGCCTCAGTACTACGACTTTAAAAAAATGCGTAGAACACCTGAACAGTTGAAGCAGTATTTTAAAGAGCATGGCATCACCAAAGTCGTCGCGTTTCAGACACGCAACCCAATGCACCGCGCCCATCTAGAGTTAACGTTTCGTGCTGCCAAACAGGTAGGTGCGCACCTACTCATTCACCCAGTTGTTGGCCAGACAAAGCCTGGTGATGTTGAATATGTTCCACGCGTACGCTGTTATGATGCATTGTTGCCGCATTATCCTAGTGGCACCGCAACGCTGAGCCTGCTTCCGCTTGCGATGCGCATGGCCGGTCCACGTGAAGCATTGTGGCATGCTATAATTCGTAAAAATTATGGTTGCACACATTTCATTGTTGGTCGTGATCATGCCGGTCCGGGTAACGATAGCAAGGGCGTACCATTTTATGGCCCTTACGATTCTCAGACGCTTGTTAAGCAGTATGCGCATGAGGTTGGCATAGAGCCTGTGTTCTTTAGCGAAATGGTTTATATCCCAGCAACAGATTCCTACAGCCCGGTTGATCAGATACCTGCAGGGACCAAGACTATGTCTATTTCTGGTACTGAATTGCGCAACATTTTGAATAATGGCAAGGAAATCCCTGCGTGGTTTACCTATCCTGAAGTTGCCAAAGAGTTACGCGTTGCCTATCCTGCCCGCAACAAGCAAGGATTTACCGTATTCTTTACAGGCCTTTCCGGTGCCGGTAAATCAACCATTGCTAACGCGTTGGCTCTAAAATTAATGGAAATACAAAACCGTTCTATTACCATGCTTGATGGTGATGAGGTACGCAAGACGTTGTGTGCTGGATTAGGTTTTTCTAAAGAAGATCGCTCACGCAATGTGCAGCGCGTTGGTTTTGTAGCCAATGAGATTACTAAAAGTGGCGGCATTGCTTTATGCCCGTTAATTGCACCATATAAAGATGATCGTAATCATAATCGTAAGCTTATCAGTGCTAATGGTGGTTATGTTGAAGTGTTTGTTGCAACATCGCTTGATGAATGTGAAAAACGCGATACCAAAGGGCTCTATGCCCAAGCACGTGCTGGCAAAATCACACAATTTACCGGTATTAGCGATCCGTATGAAGCACCAACAAGTGCAGAATTAGTTATTGATACAGCAAGGGTATCGGTTGATCAGGCACTTGATATAATTGTGGGACATTTGCGCAACGAAGGTTTTGTGAATTAAATTTAGGTTGGACAAAGCGCTGCTTGAAATCTGGAAATCATTTTTTAAGCAGCGCTTTAGGTTGTAGGGGCCGTGGAATCTTATGAAAAAGATCATGCTATATATTTTGGTAGGAACCGTTACGCTCCTTGCCTTCCCGCTAGGTTTTGCTAAACAGCGTAAAAATTCTCTACGCAAGCAGGCAACACGAACTGCTCTAAAGAGACGTTCTTATGTGCAGCCAGCTTTGTTATCGCAAACAATGAGATATTTTGAACCGAATGAAGAAAAGCACTTTGTAGTAATCGTTCCTACTTATAACAACAAGAGGTGGTATAAGGGAAATTTAGAGTCCATACTAAATCAAAATTATAGTAATTTTAATGTTATCATTGTAGATGATGCATCTCCTGATGGGACGGGCAATTTACTTAAGAGCGAGCTAAATAATCATCCGCAAAAAAATAAAGTTTTGCTAATTCAAAACGCTAAGCGATGCGGTGCATTAGCTAATTGGTATAATACCATTCATACTTATTGTGCAAACAAAGATGTTGTTGTCCAGGTTGATGGCGATGATCAGTTAGCAGACCCAGAGGTCTTAGCACTTCTTAATAAGGTATACCAAGATAAAAATATTTGGCTTACCTATGGACAGTTTAGATTTTATCCATCAAGTAAAATTGGATGGTGCCGCGAAGCTCCTGCGTATATGATTACCAGGAATGCGTTTAGACATTCGCGGCCGCTTTTCCTATTCTCTCATTTACGTACATTCTATGCGGGATTATTTAAAAAAATAAAACAGGAAAGCTTTATGTATCAAGGGGAATATTTTCCTACAACCTGCGACCTTGCCATGATGTTTCCTATGCTTGAAATGGCCGGCCGCCACCATAAATTTATTCCAGATGTGCTCTATTTGTATAATACAGCTAATCCAATCAATGACCACAAGATTGCACAACAAAAACAGATTTTTTTCGCAACAATAATTCGCGCTATGTCAAAATATTCTCCTCTTGAACAAGCTCCATATTGATGGGTATGTCAAAGGAGCCTAAGGATTTACCAATGTCTGCCAGAAAGCTAGCCTTTAGAGATGTACAGCATAAAGCGCTCTTTGTATTATACGTAGCAGCGCTTTTTTTGTTTTTCCCTGATAGTGGTAAAGCAGTGCCTATGCAAAATTTTCATAAAAAACCGGCTGTCGTCTTGATGCATAATCCTGGTATTCAATATTGGGGCGGTATGGAGGCTCATATCGTTAACTACTACAAGACGCTTATCGCAAACAGTCATGCGGCAATACTTGTTACACGGCATGGGTCAGAGACAGCACGACAATTGAATCTTATGGGTTTGCCTTATCGAACATTTTCTAAAGAGGGACTCTACCATGATATGCTAAGTGCCTGCAAGGACATTAATGCTGATGCTGTCGTATGTATCAACACTGCTCAACTAAATGCAGCAAGACAAGTAGCTCGTATACTACCAATCAAGATTATTTTTGAGCAACATATGATGGATTATGCCCAGCAGCTACCGCGAGGAGATATGAAAGTACTGAAAGGTATTGATGCTATTGTTGCAACAAATCCGTTGTTGGTAAGTGATTTTAAAAAAGCGAATGCTGGTCATTTTTTAAAAATTGGGCATATTGCTTTTATTTCACCATTTATGGACGACGATCGATTCTTGTTGCCATTACCAACACTATCCCGCAATCAATACTTCAAAGCACAGTATAATATTGACCTTAAGTCATGTCCCGTAGTTTGTATGATTGGTGGCATGTATCCTGATGTAAAGGGCAAAAATTATCCATTATTATTTCAAGCTATTAAACACTTTGTTCACATTAAAAAGACTCCTGTTCAGGCAATCATTGTTGGTGATGGCGTAAAGCGGGATTATTTAATGCAATTGGCAAAAAAATTAGGCGTTAATCAGTATATACATTTTCTTGGTTTCAGGCCACCACAGGAGATTCCTGCTATTCTACATTATTCTGATTTTAATGTACTTGCTAGTACACATGAATCGTTCGGCCTGGTACATGTTGAAGCCTTTTTAGCAAAAAGACCATCTATTGGAGCGCTTGGTACAGGAGCTACGCTTATTATTAAGCACGGCTTAAATGGCTTCTTATTCAAAAATGATAACCTTGATGACCTAGTAAAATATATGAAATTGTTAGCCTTTGATCCAGCATTGCGCACAAAGCTTGGCAATGCCGGATATACCCATGCTCAGAACAATTTTTCTAATCAATACCGTTATGCACTGCTTGTTGATCTTTTCAAGCAAATGGGGATTTATACATGAGTTGCATGAGTGTATGTATGCAGTACATAATAACCAAGACGATGGCATTTGTCCTTTGTCTGACAATGACAGTATGCGCCAATGGTGCCCTTAATGAAACTCAGCTTGAACCAGATATAATAATTTTTTCGTATGATCGCCCACTTCAACTGCACGCCTTCTTGGAATCTCTGCAAAGGTATGTGACTGGCATTAAAAAGGCATATGTTATCTATAGAATAAGTGATTGTCATTTTGGTAATGCGTATAATGACTTAAAGGTTGCTTTTCCAGAAGTTGTTTTTGTTCAGCAGAAAGAAGCCAAGCAGGCAGACTTTAAATCATTATTACTTCAGTTGGCATTTCGACAAAGCAATAGCCGATATATTTTATTTGCTGTTGATGACATTATTGTTACTGATTTTTGCAACTTATGTGAATGTACACGAGCACTTGAAAAATATGCAGCATACGGCTTCTTTCTACGTTTGGGTAAAAACATCAAACAGGCCTATATGCAATCCATCAGTACAGATCAGCCTCAGCCACCACTAAAGCAGGCACAGGTTGGAATGTATGCGTGGCAGTTTAATAAAGGATGCTATAGTTGGGGTTACCCAAATACAGTAGATATGACTATTTACCGTAAAGATGATATTAAAAAATGCTTTGCAGAGATGGTCTATAAAAATCCCAGCGGTCTTGAGGCGCAATGGGCATTTCCAAAGCCCGCTAAAAATCAACAGCTATTAAAAGCAATCAAAGCAAAAATAGGATTGTGCTATGAGCACTCAAAAGTGGTAAATTTGCCACTTAATCTTGTGCAGGAGCTGTTTGCTGGGAATAAACATGCACAGGCTTGGTCAACTAAGGAATTATTAAAGCGCTATAATGAGGGATATTGTTTTGATATTGCGCCCTTATATAAAATAAACAACAAATCGCCACACATGCCTTATCTGCCATCGTTTATAAAGCGCGTAGCGCGCGGCGCTTGAATTCTATTGGTGACTTATGGATATGAGGTTATTAAATAACAAAGGCCATAATTGCATTTCAAACCTGGTTTTCTTGCGATAGGAATCATTTAATTGTACATAGGGAATGTCTGGATTAAAAAAAATTGACCATCGACTTAAATTTGAGCATGACTTAATCAAATAATTACCGTGTGAAAGTAAAATGGCATCGATAAGCGCGTCTTCACCACATTTGTAATGGTTATAACGTGGATCAAAGTGGACAGGCCTACCATTGCAAGAGCGTATTGCATCTTTGTTATAAAAAACACGCTTGCCAAAAATTTTGATCATATACTCTAAAAAGGCTTGCTCGTCGGTGGCGATAAAGATTTTATAATTTCTGGTTCCATACGTTTTCATAACTGTTTGAACAGCCTGTATAAATTTTTTATAAGGCACGGTAGGTGCTTCTTTATGTTTGTCTGTGCCCCTAAAATGGACAGATATTACAAAATGATCTTTGAACATTGCTTTCAAGGTGTCGATTTTTTTTTGCATATGAGATTTTAAATGAAAATATTTTTGAATGAGCCTAAAGGCCGCTTTTTTTACTTTTGGTATTGGATCGTGGTGCCAATGGGTTATATAAGGAGGACCGCCAAAGGCTCTCTTCTGGGGTGCTTGTGATGTGCCAAGGTGTATAGGATTATAATAGTAGCTCCACCAATTTTTGCCATAATTTGGTTGGTAATAAAGCCCTGTTTGCGCAAAGTCAATCTCAACGCCTTGGTAGAAACCCATCTCATGCCGCTGTAGCAAATCAAGAACATCATCAAAAATACTAAACATTCCACCCTTGGGGCGTGAATTTAAAAGAACGAAATAGTCACCTTTTTTTGGTAAAGCGCTTGAGAGCTGATCGTTAAATGCCAATAAACAGCCGACCAGACAGGCAAAGCTCATTAGGACGAGACGCATTAATTTAAACATACAATAGTTTCCCTAACTAGCCTTTTTGTACAACTTTCGAAATTGTCTTTATAAAATGGTTTATAGAGAACCTTGATGCTGCCGATGAACATAAAAATAACCTAATAAATCAGCTCGTTTTTCATTGTTCTTTCTATTTTAATTGGTGGATAAATTCAAAGTCAACGATTGCAAGGTTCTTATGTTACAAGAAAAATGTTGCCATTGTTGTATGTAGTCAGCTAGATTAAGAAATCAGGTGGTTATTTTCAAAGGCTGTAAATATAAGAAAAAACTTCAATTATGAGAGTGTAGCATGAGAGACCTTAAAATAATCACGATGCTTTGTTTCTCCAATGTATTGCTGAGCACCGTTTTCGTTAATGCAGCACCTGATTTTATTATTCTTGGCGTTACAAAGTGCGGGACGACTTCTCTGTATAACTATTTAATGGAACATCCACACATTGCTAGAACAAAAAAGAAAGAGCTCTTCTTCTTTGATAGTAATTTTAAAAAAGGTATTGAGTGGTACAACAACAAGTTTGCCTTGAAAGAAGAGGGACAGTTGATTGGTGAGGCAACACCGGGCTACTTTTGGAAAAAAGGCTGTTTAGAGAGAATTGTCCAACATTGCCCAAAGACCAAATTTATTGTTCTCTTTAGAGACCCGGTTAAAAGGGTCATTTCAGAATACCTAAGGCGTAGACGATCAGGACAAGAGTCTCGACGATTTGGCCAGGCAATTTTCACGCACAAGATCCCGTACCTAGAAGCTGGCATGTATATTAATCATCTTGAGAGGTGGCTTTCATTCTTTCCCCGAGAACAGATCCACATTGTTATTGCAGAAGATTTATTTGCCAAGCCTGAAAAGGAAGTGAACAAAGTCTTTAAATTTCTTGGGCTTAAAGAACATAGGCTTGCTTCCTATCCAAATCACAATAAGGCGGATAACAAACTAGATGTAGATCCAAAGACTATGAATTTTTTAAAAAAATTATATCGGCCATATAATCAGTTATTACGAAAATTCCTTGGTAGATCATTACCATGGCGGTAACCCAAAAAAATATGCTTAGACGAGGAAGTATCTAATGATTAAGAAGAAATTGATGAACACCCTATTTGTCTTTTTCTTGCAAAATAGTATTATCGCGATCAATATTACAGCTATCAACAGTCAGGGTATCCGCTCAGATTTTAAAAATGCAAATCATCCACATAAAAATCCCACAAATGGCCAACGAGTAAAAAAGCCTCTCTGCATTTCTTTAGGGCGAGGATGCTCTCCTGCCTTAAATTTGAGAAGCTTAAAGCTGCGAACAGCAGCATATCCTTTTGATTGGCTTATCTCCCCATTGACGGCTTTAGTCAATGGCTTACAGGATGACTTTAAACATTTATTAAATAATTGTAAGCTGAGGCCAGATAAAAAAGGCGTGATTGATTCTTATGGATTTCAGTTTGTTCATGATTGGCCTACAGTTAATCAGCCTGTTATAGACGCCATCAATACAGACTTTATTACCGATAGTATCATTTCAAATGAATGGAAAAAGGCACTACCCCAAGTAAAAGAAAAATATCGTAGGCGAATAGAAAGATTTAAAAATGCATGCTTGGGAAGTGAAAAAATTTTCTTTTTTCGAACAGATGATATGACTAAGGAGCAGGCAGTATACTTAAAAACATTTTTAAGTAATAAGTTTCCTTCGCTCAATTTTATTTTAATCATTGTAAGCCATAATAAACAATCATGGCAAATTGATGGGATAAAAAATTTCCAGATCTCTGCATTTCATGATCCAAAAGCCTGGAAAAAAGCGCTAAAACAGCTAAGCCCTGAATTTGATGACATTGAGGTACTACAAGACAAGAGCTATAGAGAATGTTATCCTCTTTGTAACCATTATTAAATAGTACAATGAGACCTGCCTTCTTAACTAAAGGCTTAACATTATTTCAAAAACTGATTGATATACCAATCATACACTCCCTTAATGCCATCAGACAAGGCAATTTGAGCCTTCCATCCCAAGCTGTTAACATATGACACATCAAGCAATTTTTTGAGCGTACCATCAGGCTTATTGGTATCAAAGCGCAATTCTCCTTTAAAGCCAACAATGTCTTTGATAAGAAGAGCAAGGTATCGCAAGGAAATATCAGTACCAACACCAACATTAATACATTCATTGAGCATTGAAGCATCGTAATTTTGCATAAGAAATATAAGCGCTTGTGCCAAGTCATCTACATGCAAAAATTCACGCATTGGGTTACCGGTCCCCCAGACTGTAACATGATGTTTGAATACACCAATCTTGGCTAAAGTGCTAATTACTGAGGCCGAATCATTCTGATCAATTAACGCATCAAGGCCATAACCAAGACTATGCTTTTTGACATCCTGCACAATTGCTGCAAGGTCATCCTGTTCAAGTAATTTTGCCAAATGAATTTTACGAATCAGTGCTGGTAACACGTGGGATGTTTCGAAGTTAAAATTATCATTAATACCATATAAATTGGTTGGCATAGCAGAAATAAAGTTTGTACCATATTGGTGGTTATATGCATCGCACAGTTTAATTGCAGCTATTTTGGCCACCGCATACGGCTCATTGGTTACCTCCAATGGACCGGTAAGCAAATACTCTTCTTTCATTGGCTGCGGCGCTTGCTTTGGATAAATACAAGAGCTGCCTAAATTAATTAATTTTCGCACGCCATATTTATGTGCTGCATCAATCACGTTAGCTGCAATCATCATGTTCTTATAAATAAATTCACCTCGGTACGTATTGTTGGCCAAAATGCCGCCAACTTTTGCTGCAGCCAAGAAGACATATTCTGGGCGCTCCTTTTTAAAAAAATCATGTACTGCTTGTTGATTACATAAATCGAGTTCACTGCTTGTGCGTACTACCAAATTTTTGTATCCAGCAGCCTCAAGGGCCCGTACAAGTGCTGAACCAACCAATCCCTTATGTCCGGCAACATAGATCTTTGCCTGCAGAGGCATGGGCTTGCACGTTGTAGATTTTAGGTTATTAGTTATAACAAATCCAAGTTTTTTGAATACATTCCCCCATTCTTTCTGCACATGTTTATACCCTACAGAAAGAATGTCTTTGACAAAGAAATTTTTAATATGCCTTTCTTTCCAATCTGTTCTATAGATCGGTAAATCATTCAGTACCACTAGCGTGTAAATAAGCTTAGGAAATTTGCGAGAAATTACATTACGTAATCCAATAGCCTCAGCTTTTGTTATTTTAGTACGAAAAAAATATATGGGCTTTCCACTGTTAAGGGCTGCATTAAAACGATCAATCCTTCTTAGCATTTTTGCTTGAACGGCCTGATAATCGCTCAAAGGCTCAAGATCTTTTTTAAAATCATGAATAAATCGTATACCATATAATTGATCCTCAACACCTATACACCTACCATGACTCTTGCCAGTTAATTTTAAATTTTCTCGTTTCAAGTAATCTTTAAAGTTACTTTCTATTGCTCTATGAATTGCTTTAATAGGACTTATGCACCAGTCAAAGGGGAAAAATGCTTCTGAAATTTTAAAAATTTCTAAACTAAGAGCACCTGCACAATTACAACCCAGGCTTATGGTTACATATTGTTTTTTTAAACTAAGTCCTACTCCTAGGTCCGGGGAAGTATAATCTCTATCTGCTAACGGCAAATACAAGTTACAAAGACAAGCCGCCAATGCATGCGCATTAGTTTCTTTTCTTAGATTTTCTAAAACTGAATATTCTTGTTCAATTTCATTGGCTAATATCGTTGTTGGATAATCATCTGCTGTAGTCTGAAATGGTTTTAATGGTTGTAATAAAAACAAGAATATAACACTGAGAAATGCCCTAATGGTACCTATTGCCATATTATTCCCTTTCCCCTTATTAGTTAATTTTGAAACAGTTACCCAATATCCCCAATTTAATAGACAGAAAAGGCTCTTTGCAACATTGTATTATAAAATAAAATATTGATTGCAGTGGAAAATTGACTTAGCCATGCAAAAAAACCACACTTTCTTAGTAAAAACGATTACCTTTTAGAAAATAGATAGATTTATTTAGTAAAATTTTTTTGGCTAAGAGACATTGAACAAATTGCGAAAAAACGTCCGCTGGAAATGCCTCAATTTCGGCAATTGCTCTTCGATAACCTCATATCTATAAGTCATCAATAGTACACAAATCTTGATCGAATAAAGATATCTTTATTATAGTGGCAAGGAGATGCAATGCGCGATCTTTTTTTAGGAATGGGAAAGCGCTATATTTACAAAAAATGTATTATGGTACAGAAGGGGATAAAAAATAATGAAATATATTGTCAGGTTATTTTTATTAAACGCATTTGCTATTATGCCGTACTCAATCAGTGGTTATGCGCCCTTAGTCAACAGCGATTCTAGTCCCATTGCTCATCCATTAAAGATAAATACCAATACTGTTAGCAATAAAAAAGTTGCTCTCATTATTGGTGTTACAGGACAAGATGGAGCCTATCTTTCAGAATTTTTATTAAGAAAGCACTATACTGTACATGGCATTAAGAGACGTTCCTCGTCATTCAATACAGGAAGAATAGACCATCTTTATCAAGATCCTCACCTCAATGCCAACAAGCACTTTATCTTGCACTATGGCGATTCAACCGATGCCAGCAGCATCTTAGCAATCATACAAAAGGTGAAACCAGATGAGATTTATAACCTTGCAGCACAAAGTCACGTTCAAGTTTCATTTGAAATGCCCGCCTACACGGCAATGGTGGATGCTTTGGGAACATTATACGTTCTAGAAGCTATTCGCAGCCTTGGCTTAACACATAAAACAAAATTTTATCAGGCATCAACAAGCGAACTTTTTGGTAAGGTTCAGGAAACTCCCCAAAAGGAGACAACGCCGTTTTATCCACGCTCCCCTTATGCCGTTGCTAAAATTTATGGCTTTTGGATAACCAAAAACTATCGTGAAGCCTATAATATGTTTGCATGTAACGGTATCCTATTTAATCATGAATCACCCATCAGAGGCGAAACCTTTGTCACCAGAAAAATTACACGGGCAGTTGCGCGCATTAAATATGGCCTTGAAGATACGTTATATTTAGGAAATCTTGATTCCAAGCGCGACTGGGGACACGCTCGTGATTATGTGGAAGCTATGTGGCTTATGCTTCAGCAAAAAACCGCTGATGACTTTGTGATCGCCACCGGCCAAACTCATTCTGTAAGAAAGTTTGTTGAACTAGCCTTTAAAGAAGCTGGCATCACTATTAAGTGGCACGGGGAAGGAGTCAACGAATACGGAACTGATAAGGACACGGGCAAGGCCATCGTTATGGTTGATAAAAAATACTTCAGGCCAACAGAGGTCGATCTGCTCCTTGGCGACGCCACTAAGGCACGCACAATTCTTAGATGGACGCCTCGTACCACATTTGAGCAATTAGTTAATGAGATGGTTGTTAGTGAAATGGATGAGGTCCGCCATCAAATGAGATCATTGCAAACCAATCAATCGCTCTTTGAAGAACAGGATCTGTATTAAGATGAAAAAAATACTCTATGGCCTTATCTATTGCATGTTGCATACAACACTGACACTGGCAAATGCTGAAAAAATCATTTATATAGTTCCAGCAATAGACACGCCCACCAATGGAGGATTATTTGCTCCTAAAGAATTTAATGATAGTCGAAGGAGGTTTATAGCATTAAAAGAAGTAGCACAACGCAAAGGCTACACACTTCAGGCAACTAAAGACATTAGCGATAAAAAAAATGTTGTTGCTGTCGTTGTTTTTACTACCATGCATATTAACCAGAAATTGCTTCAGAATTTGCAACAATATCCCAAGAGAAAGCGCATCCTATTTTTGTCAGAATCTCCTCTGTTGCAAGGATGGGCTCATGATTCATCCATCACAAAACATTGGGGGAAAGTATTTACCGTATTAGATAACTTTGTCGACAATAAAAAATTTTTTAAATATTACTATCCACAATCTTCGTTACAAATGATTGGTGATATACCCCCTTTTGAGCAAAAAAAATTTTGTACCCTGATTGCAGGTAATAAAGATTTCTGTAGTAAGAATAAAGATGGGCTCTACGTACAACGAAGAAAAACAATAAAATTTTTTGAAGATTTACATACTAATGAGTTTGATTTATATGGCATTGGATGGAACAAAAAAAAGAATCCATCATATCAAGGAGCAATCAAAAATAAAACGGAAACTCTAAAACATTACAAGTTTTGTATTTGTTATGAGAATATTAAAAACACTTATGGTTATATCTCAGAAAAGATTTTTGACTGTCTTATAGCTGGTTGTATTCCAATTTATTGGGGAGCTGCAAATGTTACCTCTTACATCCCAAAAAATTGCTTTATAGACCGACGAGCATTCAACTCCCTAAGTGACCTTTATAGATTTTTAAAAAAGATGAATGAGGATACCTACAATCAATATTTGGTAAATATTAGAAAGTTTCTAAATTCAGAAAAAGTAAATAAATTTTCCATAAATCATTTTACAAAAACATTCTTGAATGCTGTAGAAAAACCATAGTTCAATGGATAAGGATTTTTGCGACAGATATGCAAAAAATCTGTCGCAGGGGGCAGGGTTATGAAGTTGACGTATAAAAAATTATACAGATTGCTATGTTTACAAATATTCTTTCTATGGAATATCTTTCCTCTTAATTATATCGACCAGGTTGACGACCTCTTATATCGTTCTGTGTATATGCCCCAAAAAAGCGAAAAAAAAACTGCTGTTGTGCTAGTGCACCACGATGCCCCGCATTGGGGGGGCATGGAGTCTCATATGGTTAATTATTACAAGACACTTCTGAAACATGGACATTCTGTGGTGCTTATTACGAAGACGGGGACAGAAACAGCGCGACAGCTTGATTGTATGAAATTACCCTTTATGCCGTTTTCTAAAAATGGCTTGTATCAGGATATGCTTGATGCTTGTAGGGCTATTGATGCCAATGTTATTGTGTGTCTGAGCTTTGAGAAAGTTGGTGTAGCAAAGCTTGTAGCAAAAACCATGCCTATTAAGATTATCTATGAGCAGCACATGGTCTCGTATGCACAACAATCAGGCTCTGTAACAATGCTCAAAGGTATTGATGCCGTTGTGGCGGTCAACCAGGAGCTTGTAAATCATTTTGAAAAAATAAATCAACATGATACATTAGATATCAAGCACATAAAATTTATTCCGCCCTTTATGGACGAGGATAGGTTTTCTTTGCCGCTACCAAAAATATCTAAAGACAAATACTTTAAAAAGAATTTTAACATAGGACTCAAACAGTGTCCTACGCTTTGTATGATAGCTGGTATGTACCCAAGTGTTGATGGCAAAAATCACCCATTACTTTTTAAAGCAATTCACCATTTTGTGCATATTAAAAAAAGACCGGTACAAGCCTTACTTGTTGGTGATGGCGCAGCCAAAGAGTATTTAAAAAAATTGGTACACAAATTAAAAATAAATGAGTACATACACTTTCTTGGTTTTACACCCCCTTCTCAAATTCCTGCTATTCTTCATTATGCAGATTTTCACGTATTGGCAAGCACAAAGGAGTCATTTGGTCTTGTTCATATAGAGGCCGGTTTTATGAAAAAACCGTCGATAGGGGCATTGGGAACCGGAGCAACCACTATTATTAAACACGGCGTATCAGGATTGTTATTTAAAAATAACAACCTTAAAAGCCTGATTAATTGTATTGACCAGTTGGCTCATCGCCCCGTATTGTGTGCCAAGTTTGGCAAGAATGCCTTTGAGTATATGCATAAATATTTTTCTAACGATATTCACTATCAGCTGCTTACAGATCTTTATAAAAAAATAGGTTGTTAATAAAAACCACTGTGGAGATTTTTTAGTGATGATTAAATTAACGTTTTTAGCAAATACAAGAGTATTGGTAGTATTATTTATTTTGATTCAAGGCTCATTATTAGGTCTTATTATTCAGGTTCCTCCTGCACACCATCACCAAGTACAACTCAGTGGGTTACGAGCTTCAAGCCTTCCGTACATCTCAGGTGATACTTTTAGAATGGCCTGCGATCTTATTATTGATGAAAGACAGCGCGTATTCAATACTGACTGGGTAAAAAATGGTAGTGTTATTTTTCTTAAAGCAAATCTGATCCCATTTTTCTTTACGCGGATTCATCCCTATATTACTAAGCGGTATATCCTTGTAACACATAATAGTGTTCAACCTGCTCCTGGTAAATTTATCAAATATTTGAATGATAAAAAAATCATCGCCTGGTTTGGACAAAACTGCGATAGCAATGCGCATAAAAAATTTATACCAATTCCAGTAGGTATTGCTAATCGTTACTGGTCAATCGGCGATATTAAAGTGTTTGACAATGTTCGTGAGCGCACAAAAAATCATGAGCGTCCCTGGCTTGTCTACCTTAATTGTGTAAATACCCATCCGGAACGCCAAGAGGTTAATAGGCTTTTTTCGAGTAAGCCATGGTGTGTGAATGCGACAAAAAAACCGCACCCTGAATTCTTAGAAGATCTTGCGCGTTGTAAATTTATATTATGTCCACGGGGTAATGGGCTTGATTGCCATAGAACCTGGGAAGTACTTCTTATGGGCGCCATCCCTATCATGAAACACTCAACGCTGGATCCATTATTTGCAGGACTCCCTGTTGTACTTATTAATAAGTGGAGTGATGTTACCGAGGATTTTCTTGAAAAAACATACGCCAAAATACAACGCACAATATTTGCAACTGATCGTATGTTTGGTGGCTATTGGCTAAAGCTTATTGCTCAGGCAAAAAAATTATGATCGCTTATCAATAAGAACCTTACTTGATCTTTTTGCTTGACAATCAGAGTGGCCTTAATGAAGGATATGTATCACAGATAAATGCTTTGATATGTGAAGCACCTTGACCTTGCAGTGTGAGGGCGTATAAAAACAAAATTTGTGCGCATATTATGATAAATCCTACTTCCTACAAGCAAAGAGTGCAATGCCAAGAAATCTATTATTTATGATAACGTTTTATTGCGCCTGTTCTATTGGATCCTTATTATCCAATGTCCAAAAGATTGTACGTAGCTTTCCCCCAAAAGGTAATTATTCCGTTGTCATGCACTCCCGACAAGGTGCCGGTATGTTTAGTATGTTTGATGATGTTCTTGATTTATTAAAACGTTACGAGCTAGGGCATTATCAAGGCGTTGAGGTAAATTTAGGAAAAACAGGGGTTTACTATCAACCTAGTCATGGTGAAAATTGGTGGTCCTATTATTGCGAACCAATAAGCCTGGGTAAAAAAAGTAATAGTAAAATGATTATGGGTGGGGATCCATACATCATTTCATGGCGACGACATCCATGGCCTCGGAAAGAAGCATCTAGGCTTATTAAGAAATATATACGCATCAAATCTCATATTCAAAAAACAGTTAATGTTTTAAGCAGAGCCCTAAAAGACCATTTTGTCATATCAGTTCATTACAGAGCAACTGACAAACTTTTTGAGGCTCCTCGCGTGAGCTTTGAAAAGTTTGAGCAAGAAGTCCTAAAAACAATGAAAGCTTACGGTCAAAAAAAATATAAAATTTTTGTAGCAACTGATGAGCAAGCATTCTTATGTTATATGATCAAGAAATTTGGGATTCTTGTTCATTATAATCCGAGTGCAATACGTTCCAAGGATGGTAAGCCTGTCCATAATAATGTGCAGAATGACCAGTATAAATGCGGCGAGGATGCCTTGATTGACGCGCTTTTACTCTCTCGAGGAAATTATCTTATTAAGACTGTCTCATTTTTAAGCAGGTGGGCAACATTTTTTAATATCAATCTTCCCTTTGTAGAGTTGAGCAATAAATAACAAATGCAATGTTGATCTATTATATTTATGATAAGAAGGAGAAATCATGTATCAAATCTTAAAAAAAACGGCGATTTTATTTATTGCTGGCCTACTGTTTTTTCAGCATGTAGAATGTGCTCGCAAAATAACCAAAAAAATAACCAAAAAAATTATCAAGACATATTTACCTGAACATTTTGTGGTTGTTGAGGCTGGTGCATGCAATGGCTCAGATACTGCTGAAATGGCCAAGCTTTGGCCCAATAGTAAAATACACGCCTTTGAGCCAGTGCCCGCTCTTTTTGCTCAATTGAAAAATAGAGTCAAAAATCATAAAAATGTTGCCTGTTATACTTCCGCGTTAAGTAATCAAGCAGGATCTGCTACATTTTATGTTAGCAGTGGAACATCGGATGCTTCAAGTTCCTTGCTGAAGCCTAAAGAGCACTTAACTGTTTGTCCAACCGTTCTTTTTGAAAAAGAAATTATTGTTAAAACAATTATGCTAGATGATTGGGCCAAACAACATAAGATAGAAAAAGTTGATTTTCTATGGCTTGATATGCAAGGATCCGAGCTCACAATGCTTAAAGCAGCTCCAAAGATACTTAAAACAGTACGTGTTATTCAGATGGAGGTATCTATAAAGGAGTTGTATGAAACGGTTCCTCTTTATTCCGAAGTACGAAAGTGGCTCGAACAACAAGGGTTTGCGGTGGTACTGGCTGATATAGATGAGGCTAGAGGATGGGGAGATGTGTTGTTTGTTAGGAAAAAGGCATATCTTTAACCCCTTTATAAAAGAGCCCATGCAGGAACAGAGGGGAAATGTACTTAAAGTTCTTGGGCTTTTAAAATAATAAGGAAATGTAATGGTGGGGCTTAAAAAAACATGCGGTGTTTTATTAGTTGTTGCCGCATGGGGCCGTGCTATCATCCCTGTTGATCAATGCATAACACTAATAAATCAATCCGTATTATCAAACCCAACCAAAGCGACATGCCAACCTACTGTAATCCAAGCCCCTATTGACGGCACCATCCTTTTTGCCACGCCACTACCCTCTCACGGCATTTATTACCCTCGGGCAGGTGCGTATTATCAAGCCGATCCTACACATCAAAAGGTCATGGTTGGCAAAGCCAAGCTCGCCCAGCGGTTTACACCGTACACCGATGCATGGTATACGCATGGCGGCCGGAATACGCAAGAGCTTAATGACTTGGTAGATGCCGTCATTGATTACGTAAAACCAAAGCTATCTATTGCAACTAAAAAGCCTAAGCTTGCAATCTTTGATATTGATGAAACGATCGTAAGTTTTTATTGGGTGCATCGTGCCAACCATTGCAAGCAGCGCGGACAACATGCCGGCCTGGTAGTACTTGAGCCTTTACATCGCCTCTACCAATTTTTCCAGGCGCATAAATGTGCTATTGCCTTTATAACGGCGCGCAAAGAGCCACGGCGTAAGGCTACAGAAAGTATGCTTAAGGCTTGTGGCTACCAAAATTATGCTGCGCTGCACCTATTACCAGTTGATTACGATGAAGCAAAGGTGCACGTGTATAAAGAATCTGCCCGACAAACACTGTCCCAGCAGTACGAAATTGTTGCTACCATTGATGATGATTGTAAAAATTTAACAGGCAAGGCGCTTGGTTGGTGTGCTGTCTGGGTTCCTTCTCTATTGTATCGGCGTGATCATGACGAGGCCTTCTTTTCATCACTGCAAAAAATTGTGACGACTGATGTATATGCTCCAACACATAAACATGCTAAGCTCGTGAATCCGGAGTAGTGTTTAAAGGAGAATGTGTTTAGAGGGGAAGATATGTTTTTACGTCGATCAACGTTTTTTATTGGAGCGTTATTTTTATTAAGTTTGTCAAAAGAGGCTCGATCATTTGATTATACGGTGAAGGTGGCGACCGAGGCGGTCTATTCACCACAGGTGTCATTCTGTATCGTTGATTTAAAATATCGCAAAAATAATCTTAAAGTGTGTGAGCTAGGAGAGGGTGCCTACTCAGGTTTTCATGGACATGAACGGCTCTTTGGCCCTGGCAAAATATGGAGCAATTTTTGGGATTTTCTTGCTTCTTTTAGAACCCCATTTTATTTTGTTGATCCTTCAAATATTTTTGTCCGCCTACGAGCGCAGCAACAGCACAATGATCAATGGTCAAGTGCTACATTTGCACAACATGGGGGTAGGGTTGTGCGCTCATTTCAACATCTTGATGACACCATCAATAAGCAAAAAAAACAGTACAAGGCGCAGGCTCTTGGTCAGAGTCTCCTTCCTGACAAAACCACCTTAGTTATGTTTCATTTGCCTGGCATGCTTTTTAATCAAAGCAATAAGGATAAGATTACACAACTGCGCTACCCCGATACCGTTTTTGTTGATGCAATGACCCATCCCTTTGTTTTAAATAAATTACTGACACACAAGCTTTTTATGCAAGACCAAAATCTTGTTAGTTTCAGGCCACAATGCCTGATCCTGCCAACCGGCTACACATCAGACATGGTTAAAAAGATACAAAAAACTATCAAGTCAGATCATTATGTTGTTAAGCCTATAGCCGATACTCATGGCAACGGGATTATGATGATAAGCAAACAGGAGCTTGGTCAAACGCTTCAAAAAATGTTTTGTCGTGGCTATTCATACGATCGTGACCCTCTCATTGCCTATTGGCAAAAAAGTAGGGCCGGTTCCTTTTTAGTTGAGTCACATGAATCCTCAGATCCCATTGAAGTTGGTGATAAGCATTATGACGCCACCATGCGCGTTGCCTTTGGCATTTATTATAGTGAGGGGACGGTAGGCATCTCATTTTTGGGGGCCTATTGGAAGCTGCCCAGCCTTGCCCTGGAAGATACTGGCCCGTTAACTAAAAAATTAAAATCGCGCATTGCACATGGCACCAAATGTTCTGCAAAGGTTGCTCCGGCTGTGTATAATGAGGTGAAGGCTATCTTGTCTGCCATGTTGCCGCCGCTGTTTATTAAAATGATTGAGGATAGGCATAGCAAGCCACGGTAATACAGGAGATATCAGTATGATACGTACAACAAAGATAGCCATCCTTATGGCCGCTGGAATAACGGCGCCTGCCTTACCGGTAACCCAGGCCGCCAAAAAGCTCAAGGTCCTGGTCGTAAATGAAACGCTTGGCAAAACAGGTATTAGTGTTTTTTCTGATAATGTATACAAACAACTGATTCGTAATAACATACCGGCCATAGCGCTTATCGCTGAAAAGAATAATGCTCTGCGTGCCGAGTACGACGCATTAAAGCTGCCGTACCACACATTCCCCTGCACTAAGCGACAAGCCCACGGATTGTTGATCAAACAATTGGCTACAATTATGCAGACCATTTGTACTAAAGAAAATATTACCATCATTCACGGCAATAATCACATCTTTAACCCTGAGGGCATGGCTGCGGCAAAATTGGTAGCAAAAAAAATACCGGTCAAAGTGGTGGCAACCATACATTCCGAACCGGATTGCTGCAAAGTGCCGTTTAAAGGGCTTGATGGAGTTATATCGATTGGCCCTGCGGTGGGACGTCTTGCTGATAGCATTGATACAAAAGAAAAGACTGGCGTGCACCACCGCATGTGGATTGCACCCTTCTTTGATCAAGAGCGTTTCTTATCATTTGTGCCGACACAGCGTGAGACACGAAGGCAGTTTTTTAAAAATACTTTTAACATCGTCCTTAGCGATGATGTTCCCGTCATTAGCATGGTGGCACAATTTTATAAGACGCCTACATTTAAAAATCATGATCTTTTGTTACGTGCCTTGCACAAGCTTGTGTATGTATTAAAAAAACCGGCGTACGTTATTTTCGCAGGGGCTGGCGTTAGTCTGGCTGCCAAACAACAATTAAGCCGCGAGCTAGATTTATCACAGCATGTTTTTTTTGTTGGGCAAACCGATCAGGTTCCGGCATTACTCTACCATTCGGATATATGTGCCCTTACCGGCAAGTCAGAAGCTTTTGGTATTGCACTACTGGAAGCAGCGTTGATGCAAAAGCCGTTGATCGGTACACGTGGTACCGGCATGGAAGCGCTGGTTAGGCATGGCCACACCGGCCTTCTGTTTGAGTCGGGCAATGTTGATGATCTCACCAAGCAGATCGTAACGTTGCTTGATGATGCCGTCTTGAGAAAAAAGCTTGGCCAGCAGGCGCACGCGTATGCTCGTGATCATTTTTCCGCTGATGCGGTTTTCAAAAAACTTGTGGCATTCTATGACAGGGTGCTTGGGTAACTCACGTTGGCAAGATTACTACTGCATTCGCCTATTTTATGCTACAATGCGCAGTGATTAACGCGCAAAGGAATGCAATGTACGCCCAAGTATTACTTCTCAACGGCTTTGAAAAACCTTTCTGGTATAAGGTACCGGCTCGTCTTTCTACTGCCATGCATGAAGGCTGCCTGGTCTCAGTACCATTGCAAAAACGTTACGAAGCGGCATTGGTAACAAATTTATTCGATGCACTCCCTGCCGGTACCACATTTGCAATTAAAGAAATTAGTGACCTTGGGCCATTTCCGGGCGACCAACATTATCATGCCTTTGTACAAACCATAGCTCGATTCTATTTTTTACAGCCCATCTATTTTTATCAACGCATACGCCATTTTTTAAAAGAACGCCACAATGTTGTGCAGGATGTTGATGTTGTACCTGGTGCTGTAGTCAACAATGCATCATATGACACGATCAGTCTAACTGATGAGCAGCAGGCAGTGGTCGATTATCTCTCGCCATTAATCACCACACCGAGGTTTGCCCCCACTCTCTTGCACGGTGTAACCGGCTCGGGTAAAACAGAGGTGTACAAACGGCTGATCCGTGATGCTATCGCACAAAAAAAGACAGCGCTGCTGATGCTGCCCGAAGTTACGTTGGCCATGCAGTTTGAACTGCTCTTAAAGCAACAGATGCCTGAGGTGGTTATTATCAGTTTTCACTCAGCAACCAAACTGACAGAAAAACGTGAACTATGGCAACGGCTGATGAAGCAAGAGCCATTTCTAATTATTGGTGTGCACCTGCCTATCGTGCTGCCAATTGCCAATTTAGGGCTGATCATTATTGATGAAGAGCATGAGCGTGGCTTTCAGGAAAAAAAGCATCCAAAGATGAACAGTAAAGAGATTGCACTCTGGCGTGCGCAGCGGTATGGTATACCTATCCTGCTTGGCTCAGCAACGCCCTGCTTAAACTCACTGTATAATGTTAAGTACCATGGCTGGCGGCAGTTTTCTATCACCAAACGTTTTGCCGGCGTCTTGCCTGCGATCCAGAAAGTTATTTTAACGCAAGACAAAATGCGTCGCAAAGCCTTTTGGGTTAGCAGAAGTTTAGAGGCGGCAATCTGGGACCGGCTTGCTAAAAAAGAACAGATTATTATCTTTCTTAATCGCCGAGGCTACAGCTTTTTTATGCAATGCAAAGAATGCGGTTTTATTTTTCAGTGTCCGTCATGTTCGGTGAGCTTGACGTTGCACATAGGCGCCGCGCCCGGTAGTAAAAGTTTATTGCGCTGCCATTATTGTGATTATCATACGCCAATGCCATATGCGTGTGCAGGTTGCAAGGCCCCGGAAAGTGCGTTGATCAAAAAGGGCATTGGTACTCAGCAAGTAGTTCAGCTCTTCCAAGAATTATTCCCACTGGCGGTTATAGAGCGTGCTGACTTGGACTCCACCAGCAAAAAACGATCGTGGAAAAAGACCGTCGAGCTCTTTAAAGCGGGCAAAATCGATATGCTCATCGGTACGCAGACAATCACCAAAGGCTACCACTTCCCTAAGGTAACGTTGGTTGGCGTCTTGTGGGCTGACCTTAATTTGCATTTTCCTTTTTATAATGCCGGTGAGATTGCGTTGCAACAAATTATCCAAGTTGCCGGACGTGCTGGACGTGACTGTGCTGGCGGCAAAGTGATTGTGCAAGCGGTCAAAGATCATCCAATCTTTGATTATCTAGACGAACAGCGCTATTTGACGTTTTGCGAAAATGAAATGGTGATGCGCGAAGAATCTTTTTATCCGCCATTCGCGCGGCTGGCAATGCTTGAATTCAAATACACCGATGTTGGCCAGATTGACGTTGATGCCCAAGCGGTGGCAACAGCGCTTCATCAGCTTAATGACCAGACAGGCGAGCATGTTACTATTTTAGGTCCCGCCTATCCGGTGGTTCACCGTATTCAAAATTACGAAATTAGACATATTGTGCTCAAGGCCGCAACTTTCAAGCAACTGCATCAATTGCTCTCGGCGGCCCAGAAGGTTGCTATTATGAGCGATATGTTTATTGTTAGCAGCCAATAGGTGACAGGACGCGGTCCCTAGCCCTGTAAGCGCCAAATGGTAGTGAGTTCAATTTTGTATAATTCTTGTCAACCAAGATACTAATCTGCTTAAGTTAACTGTGATTAGTGCGTTAAACCTATTACCATTTTATTATCAAAGGAGTTTGTATGACAATGCGTTGCTTAGTGAACAGCCTGTTGCTCGTCTTGGCGCTGCATAATGGTCTGTTGGGTCTTGCCAGGCCTGAAGGATATGTGCACATTGATTGTACCCTAAGACCTATTGTTCCAAAATCGGAACGTATTTCACATCCGCACATACCGGCAACACCGGGTAAAGCGATCCCAAAAAATCAGGCGGTTAGTACCAACTGGAGTGGGTATGTTGCTGCAAACAATCTGAACAATCCGGCACAAAACTCTGTGACCAGCGTCTCTGGATCCTGGATAGTGCCATCAGTTAAATCTTCTAATAATAATACCTACTGCGCAATTTGGATTGGTATTGATGGGTATGCTAGCTCAACGGTTGAACAATTAGGTACAGCTCATGATTGTATCAATGGCCAGGTACAACATTATGCATGGATTGAAATGTATCCAGGTGGTAGTTACGGGATCAACGGCTTTCCCGTTAATCCTGGCGATGTCATTAGTTCTAGCATAGTATATTCGGGCAACAATGTTTTTACTATGCAGTTGAATAACGATACTCAAAAAGTTTTCTTTACGGTGCCAACCAGCTACACAACCTCGGCAAGTGCGCTGAGAAATTCGGCTGAGTGGATTGTAGAAGCTCCTTACCTTAATGGCATACTGCCACTAAGTAACTTTGTGACCGCCTATTTGTGGGGTTGCAACGCAACAATAAACGATGCTTTAAGGGCATTGAGTAATACTTCCTGGCAGAGTGCGTCGCTTGAGATGATAACAAATAATAGTTTACCAAAGGCGATACCGTCTACCATCTTACAAGATGAAGGATCATTCTTTGTTACATGGCGACATCAATAGATGATTCATCAAGAAATAAAGAATCGATAGCAAGAGAGAAGGGCTTTGTCTCAATACAAAGCCCTTCTCGTTATTCATTGCTAAAAAATATATCAATCAAGAGGCTTTTTGCCAGAAAGAATTTTCATCACAATGGAAATAGCCAATAACGCTAAAAAGATATAAAAAAGAATTACGGCTATGCCAGCAGCTTCTGCTGCAATGCCGGTAAAACCGAAAACTCCTGCAAGCATTGCAAGAACTAAAAAAACAACTACCCAATCCAACATAGCGTTTCCTCTCTTTTAGACTGATTCCTTCAATGGATAATGTAACTGTTTGCTACACCATTTCACCATAGAAAAAATGGTGTCATAGGGTCAAGGATGCTTAAATCTTGTACAATCACCCTGACTGTTTGCTACCATAGCACATGTTGAAGGCACCTCATTAAAAATTATTTAGCTTGGTATTGAGCTACCATTGTGAATATATTTTTTAACAACAAAAAGGGTTTTATGAAATACATATTTTTACGCAAGCAGGGATTGAAAGCGAACCTGTTTGTCTTCTTGTGCGGAGCGGCATCTGGATATTTGCAGGGGGAACAGAAGAGCCGTCAGCCAGGCCAAGTGTGTCGAACCATTCAGGGGGTTGTCTATTATGGCCAGAAGGCTATGTGTGAAACCACCCAAAGCATCATGCTGCGCCAAAAGGCGTATGCAGCACAGATGATCAAAAAGGTGGTACGCAATAGACCACGTGTACGGCGGTCTGAACACTCACTGACGCATAACCCTCTGTCACCAAAGATTGCACAATTTTGTGTCCTCGCCAACCAAGCACCTCAAAGCGATAGAACGCGTATTTCATTAGAGCCAAGAAAGGCACTAGCTTTTACTGCTGCCAGATTTGGTACCGATTCGTTTGACTTTCCTCCCGATTCTATGGGGGGCATTGGGCCTGATCGGTTTGTTATGACCATTAATGGACTGTTTAAAAGTTTCAACAAGACAACAGGCAAGGCTGATGGTGTTTTAGATGTAGATCCTGATGTTTTTTTCTCATCAGTAGCTAACAATAGTGGTACCAGTGATCCTCGCATTCGTTATGATAGATTCAGCAAGCGCTGGTTTATTGTAATGATTAATGTAGAGACCAGCAATAATCGCATTATGATTGCTGTCAGCGATAGTGGAACGATTACATCCAATACTGCGTGGCATTTTTACTTTATTCCTGCGGGAGATAATACCTTTTTAGATTACCCAACGCTTGGCATCGATGCTCATGCCCTCTATATAGGGGGTGTGACATTTCCTGGCGATGCGACCACTGAATCATCTGATACTGGAGAGGTTTTTGTTGTTAACAAAAATTCACTGTTAACCGGCGGACCTATTATGTTTACGGGCTTTCACAATTTGATTGATCCAAATACTGGGGTTGGCCCATTTGCCCCACAGGGTGTAGATAATTTTGATGCTGGAGCCACCAATGGTTATTTTGTAGCGGTGGATAATGCAAGCTTTGGTTTGTTAGACATTCTTCAAATTTCCAATCCGGCAGGCTCTCCTGCTATTGCCCATGAATTTGCACTTACCGTGCCTGATACGGCATATCCATTACCGGTACCGCATAAGGGAAATAACAATCCACGATATGGCACATTAGATGCGCTTGATGATCGGCTTTTTGATGCGCATATTAGAAATGGTGTGTTATGGACGGTGCATAATGTTGGGGTGGATAATACCGGTGTAAGTTCATCATCAGCAATAACGCGTGATGGTGCTCGGTGGTATGCGATTAATCTAAGCCAGGCGACACCACAGCTTGCACAAAGTGGCACTGTATTTACCAAGTCAGCATCTAATGATGCACAAGAACGCTTCTACTGGGTTCCCTCCATTATGACAACCGGTGATGGTAGAGTGATACTTGGGTGTAGTTCTGCTGGCATAAAAGAATTTGCTAATGCGGCGATAACACAGCGATTTACTTCAGATCCTATCGGCACTATGGAGCCGCCAGTATTATTCACCAATAGTCTGTGGGCGTACAATCCACCCGATGATCCAGGTGATGCGAATAACCCTCGTCGCTGGGGTGATTATTCATATACCAGTCTTGATCCTGCTGATAATATGACCGTATGGACTGTGCAAGAGTTTTGTTGCGCAACCAATACATGGGGTGTTACCGTTGCTAAAATAATAGCGCCACCGCCGGCAAAACCGATACAGGTGCAACCATCGCACGTGCGGGTTGGCCTTGCAACCGCCACACTCAAAATCACTGGACAATCTGTCAGTGGATCCGGGTATTATGACCCAGGCGCCGGCTTTTCAGGTCGATTAAGGGTGCTTATCAGTAACGGGGTTATTATAAAAAGTGTTCAGGTAACAAGCAAGACGACCCTTACTGTAACGGTCTCGACGGCGCGGGCAACGCTGGGTGCAGCGACCGTCACCATTATTAACCCGGATGGTCAACGAGTACAGGCATCAAATCTTTTTTCCGTAATCGCATAAATAAAAAAGGCGAGACAATGGGCACAAAAAGGCTCGTTGTCTCGCCGAAAAAACATGATCCTGGCTAGGTCAGGCGGCGCAGGCATTTTTTGAAGTGAATAATGCCAGATTTGCGTGTAAATGGGGGGCGTCGGGCTGTTGTTCTAAGGCCTTCAAAACAGCTTTTTTGCCAAGCTCATAGTCTCCAACGTACCAGGCTGAAATACCTAATAGGTCATACCGCTTATAGTCATACAACTCCTTTTCAACAAATAAATGATCCGATTGCGGATACGGCACCTCTACTGCCTTGCAGGCAAATAAAAAACGTGTATTTTGTTCATCGATTTTATCATAGTGCTGGGCAAGCCTTACGAGTGGCTCAGCACGGCTTGGACGCATGTTCCAAGCATCAAGATATTTACTCAGCGCCATCTCCCACTTGCCTAATTTTTCGTATACCTGTGCCAGCCTATAACAGGCCATAAAATTTTCTTCATCCCAACCAGGCATCATAATACGACGTTCATACCATAGGCGAGCATTGGGCAAGTCGTCTAAACAATCGTATGTTTGTGCCACATAAAATACCGTACGCGGATCAAATGGGTTACGTTGATATTCTTGCAATAATAGCTTAACATCGCGTGACCATCGTGCTTGTGATTTTTCTTTGCCATAGCGTGAAGGAAGCCATTTGAAATAGACGTCCGGTGACACTTTTTGCTCAGTAACCTGATTAAGCACCTCATGGACAACACCAACAAAATGTACATGTGCATGACATCGAATAAGGCGCGGCGAGTAAAAATCAATAGTATTATTGAGAAGTCGCATCAAATAGGCAGTATGCACATCCTCTTTATGTGACGCACAAAATTGCACCAGTCCCTCAACATTATGAATATACCACTCTGCATCAGGCATAAGCATAAAGCTAGCTTGAGGAAAAGCCTCTTGGGCACATTGCAGCCCTCGATTGCGTGAGGTTGCAAAATCGACAAATGGTTCCTGTTTAATCACGGCATTATGCACATGCTTATCTTGGAAATATTTTTTTGTTATCGCAATAGTATCGTCGGTGGAGCCGGTATCAAAAATGAAAAAAGCCAAAGCATTTTTATCAATGTGTGCATCAATAAAAGGCTGCAATGTTTCTCGGATAACAGCGGCTTCATCCTTTACCATGAGCACAACTACCAGTAGTGGGTCATTGTTATTAGAATGTGTAGTAGGACTGTGCTTTGCTTTGTCATCCCGGACTTGATCCGGGATCCATTCAATTAGTCCATCCACATTAGATCCGCTTAAAAAGCAGGACATAAAAACAAAAGATATCAATAAAAAATACGTCTTCATATAATTCCTAAATCACTAATTTTTTTTGAACGGGAAGCATTTCTTCTGCGTTCCCAACCTAAGCAAATTTTCCACATAATAGGCAAGAATTTTTAAAAAAAATGCCCATGCATTAATACGAATGCATGGGCGTAACGAATCTTTCTATGTGGTTAGGCTAGTTGTGCAATAAAAACTGACGCATTAACATTTGCTTGTGTCCCACCAACGACACTTGCAAGTGTAACAGCTGCGGCAGAACTGTGATTTACAATAGTAATCGTATCTCCCGCTGATAGAGCCAAAATAGATTGGCCGGTGTTTTGCTGAGTGCCTGCACCTGAACCATATATCGTTGATGCATTTGGAGAACCATTTACAAATACTGCAAATTGATTTGGCTCAGTACCGGATACAGAAAAAGTAATAGCATATATTCCTGTGTTTCCAATGCCAATCGAGGAACTTGGAGCACTATGCGTAATTCCCAGCAATAGGCCATTGCTATCAAAAATAACTGGGGCTTCTACGGCTACCGTTCCAGCAGTGAGATTGTAAATATAGGCATATCCCAATATTCCACCAGTTCCTGTAGAGCCGGTTGCTCCCGTTGAACCAGTAGTTCCGGTAGCACCGGTAGGGCCTGTTGGGCCAGTAGCACCAGTGGCTCCCGTTGTACCGGTAGGACCAGTTACGCCAATGGAGCCAGTAGCGCCATTAGAACCGGTAGAGCCGGTTGCTCCTGTTGGACCAGTGGCACCGGTAGCACCATTGGAACCTGTTGCACCAGTAGGACCAGTGGGCCCAGTGGCTCCGTCAGAACCAGTGCTTCCAGTAGCACCAGTAGCGCCTGTGGCACCTGTAGATCCGGTTGCGCCGGTCGGACCGGTTACGCCAATGGAGCCAGTAGCGCCATTAGAACCGGTAGAGCCGGTTGCTCCTGTTGGACCAGTGGCACCGGTAGCACCATCGGAACCTGTTGCACCAATAGGGCCAGTGGCACCAGTAATGCCATTGGAACCTGTTGCACCAGTGGGCCCAGTGGCTCCGCCAGAACCAGTGCTGCCAGTTGCGCCAGTAGCTCCATCAGAACCGGTAGAGCCGGTTGCGCCTGTTGGGCCAGTGGCACCAGTAACGCCATTGGAACCTGTTGCACCAGTGGGCCCAGTGGCTCCGCCAGAACCAGTGCTGCCAGTTGCGCCAGTAGCTCCATCAGAACCGGTAGAGCCGGTTGCGCCTGTTGGGCCAGTGGCACCAGTAACGCCATTGGAACCTGTTGCACCAGTGGGCCCAGTGGCTCCGCCAGAACCAGTGCTGCCAGTTGCGCCAGTAGCTCCATCAGAACCGGTAGAGCCGGTTGCGCCTGTTGGGCCAGTGGCACCAGTAACGCCATTGGAACCTGTTGCACCAGTGGGCCCAGTGGCTCCGCCAGAACCAGTGCTGCCAGTTGCGCCAGTAGCTCCATCAGAACCGGTAGAGCCGGTTACGCCTGTTGGGCCAGTGGCACCAGTAACACCATTGGAACCTGTTGCACCTGTTGTACCTGTTGTACCTGTTGGCCCAGTAGGTCCCGTTACACCTGTGGAACCAGTTGCCCCTGTTGTGCCTGTGACGCCAGTAGAACCAGTTGCCCCAGTAGAGCCAGTGACGCCATTGGTCCCAGTAGCACCCGTGTTACCAGTAGGTCCAGTAGGACCCGTGACACCGATGGGGCCAGTAGCTCCCGTTGAACCAGTGGGCCCAGTAGTACCAGTAGCACCTGTTGTGCCTGTGGCGCCAGTAGGACCGGTAGCGCCGGTCGCTCCAGTGGATCCTGCTGTGCCAGTAGTTCCAGTAGCGCCAGTTGCTCCATCAGAACCAGTTGTTCCTGTTGCGCCTGTTGAACCAGTGGGCCCAGTAGTGCCGGTAGCTCCTGTTGTTCCTGTAGCACCAGTGACGCCAGTGGCTCCGGTTGCGCCGTCAGTACCGGTAGTACCAGTTGCGCCTGTGGGGCCATCAGAACCAGTAGCTCCACTTGGGCCAGTTACTCCAGTAGGACCGGTAGGGCCAGTTGCTCCTGGACCACCAGGAACCGAGTGTCCACCGACGGTAAGGGTGCCGGTAATTACCGCATTTTTTGCTGTTACTGCACTATCAAATGTAGCTGCGCCCTTAACTAATAGTGCGCGATCCACCGTTAAATTACCCGTTACGGTATCATTTATAATAGCCGGCGCTGGTGGCGGTGTTGGCTGACTAGGTTTTAAAATTCTACTTGCTTGCGCATCGTCAAAGAAATAACTAGAAGATGCACTTGCTCTCATTACAATGACACTACATGGTTGTAAGGCTACTACCCACAGTAAAATATTGATCTTACTCTGCAACCCAATCAAGCGCCTTTTCATAGGACAGCTCCTTATTTTTGTAACCCTTATAATAAAAAAAGTTCCAATCTTTGATTGAAAAGGAGGTGTTTTCCCTACTCCTTTAACCAAAAATCGGAACTTTCTATTGTATCTAACGCTATGCGTTACGTTAGGCTATGCGCTGAATAAACAGTGCAGCATTAAACGCCGCTGTTGATCCAACAGGTACTGAAGTAAGTTGAACACTGGCTGTCCCCGCTTTTGTTATATTGCGTAATGTGATAGTGTCACCAGAAGTTAACGTTGCTATCTTAAAGCCATTGCACGCTTCGGTTCCTACAGAAGGTAATGAAGTAGTCGAGACGTCGCTTGCAAATCCAAATGCGTTACTTCCCGTCATAACTGCACCGTTGTGATAGATGTCAAAGTGCAGCGCATCAGGTGGCGTAAGATCACCAGGAGTACCTCTTACCTGAAATTGAAGGACGTACGTTCCAGTAGTCAGTATTGTAAAGGTTGTTCCACTAGCAGTTGGTGCGGTTATACCTAAATTTGGAAAGCTAACTTGATCAAAAGTAACGTCAGTATTAGCAGCAATCAGGGTGGTTGCCTGATTAGCAGCATAGGCGTACCCTAGTATCCCACCGATTCCTGTTACTCCTGTAGCACCAGTTACTCCGGTAACACCGGTAACGCCTACTCCTGTTGCACCAGTTGGGCCAGTAGGGCCTGTGGCTCCCGTAGCACCGGTTGCACCTGTATGACCAGTGGCACCAGTAGCGCCACTTCCAGTAGCACCGGTAGCACCAGTTGCTCCAGTAACACCGGTAGCGCCAGTAGCACCTGTATGACCAGTAGCTCCAGTAGCACCTGTATGGCCAGTAGCACCTGTGTGACCTGTTGCACCGGTATGGCCTGTTGGGCCGGTAGCAGCACCAGTAATTGGTTGCCCCTTAACCGTAAGGGTGCCCGCTATGTGAGTATTTCCTTGTGAATCAACAACAAATTTGTTTGACTGAAGATTAAATGAATGACCTGCTGCAATTGCCAATGAATTTTCAATAGTCGTCGTTCCACTAGGAGCTATAATTTGATCGGCTTTCACCTTAATAGGAGCGGCTTGGGCTATCGTAGAAATCAATAAAGCCGATACCCCTACAACGAGTACTTTTGTCTGTTTGCGTAATAACTGTAGTATAGCTTTGTTCATATTTTTATCCTTCGTTCTTTTTTTAGCTAGCTTATTACAATAAGAAAAATGTCGTATATTCCTTTACCATCCTTTCGTTCATAAAAAACCCGGGGTTGATTCATAAGAACCAATCCCGGGTTAAAACTTAACAAGCAATAGTCATGTGTTATTAAGCAATCTGCGTAATTACCAACGTTGCTGAAACTGGGTCAGCGCCACCGGCTGTAGGAGTAATGGTGAGCGCTGTTGAATTTGCTGCAGGATTATGTACAGCGAGAACCGAGTTTACCGCTACTGTGTGAATTAATGTGGAGCCAACAATTTGGCTTGTACCGGTCGCACGTCCAACCACCGTGTACGCTTGCTCTGTACCGTTGATGGTTAAGACAAGTTGTCCTGGCTCATCTACACTGACCTGCCAGGAAACTAAATAAATGCCGATATTTGGCAAATTAAATGTAGAGGGAGAGCCACCTGGACGGGTAATACTACCACTTGTTGGACCATTCTGAGGAAATTGCACCGCAGTGCCAACACCAACTGTGGCTAAGTTATCTGATGGCATAAGAGCGTAAAAAAGGCTGTACGCTAGTGTGCCGCTTGTACCAGTAGCACCGGTTGCACCTGTGGCACCTGTGGCACCTGTGGCACCAGTAGCTCCTGTTGTCCCTGTTGCTCCGGTAGCACCCGTGGCGCCGGTGGCGCCCGTTGCACCTGTTACACCTGTAGCTCCGGTGGCACCGGTTGTGCCAGTAGCACCCGTAGCGCCGGTAGGGCCAGTCAATCCTGTTGAGCCTGTTGCACCCGTAGCTCCTGTATGACCGGTAGCGCCAGTTGCTCCCGTGGCTCCGGTAGCACCCGTTGCACCAGCAGGACCAGTGGCACCGGTTGCGCCTTGAGGACCTGTTGCACCGGTTGGACCAGCGCCGCCAGGAACTGGCTGACCATCAACGGTGAGGGTGCCCAGAATTACTACATCATCTTTTGCTGTTACTGTACTATCAAATGTAGAAGTGCCATGAACTAATAGTTTGCCATCAACGGTCAAATCGCCTGTTACGACATCATTTGTAGGAGGCGGCGTCGGTGGTGTTGTTGGGTGACCCGGTTTAAACATGCCACTAGCTTTAGCATCGGTGGCTTGAGTGTTAAAAAAATAACTAGAAGATGCATTGGTCGTTGCACTACACAACTGTAGGGCTACCATACACAGTAAAATATTACTTTCCCTGTGAAACCCAACTATGAATCTTTTCATAAGACTACTCCTCATTAGAAATGATAATAATAAGATAAAAATCGATACCACCAACCTAAACAGATTTGCTATGCGATAGGCAAGAATTCTTTAAAAAAAATGCCCATGCATTACCACCAGTGCATGGGCATTTTTTTAAGAATCTCGGCTCGCTGCCGGGTCAAACTTTTACGCAAGTCGTAGAATATGAACTGAAGCACTAACATTTGCCTGTGTGCCCCCAACGACACTTGCTAGCGTAACGGCTGCGGCAGAGCTATGATTTACAATAGTAATAACATCCCCAGCTCCTAAAGTCAGAATAGCGTCGCCAGTGTTTTGCTGAGTACCCGCGCCTGAGCCATATACTGTTGAGGTCTCTGGATTACCATTTACAAATATTGCAAATTGATTTGGTTCGGTGCCTGATACAGAAAAAATAATAGAATATGTTCCTGCATTTACAACAGTAATCCCAGAAAGTCCAGGAGTATGTGTAATTCCTACCAAAGCTCCATTGTTACTAAAAAGAATTGGAGCTTCTACGGCTACTGTCCCCGCAGTAAGATTGTAAATATAGCCGTACCCTAATATTCCACCAGTTCCTGTTGCACCAGTAGGACCAGTAGCACCTGTTGCACCTCGAAGACCAGTTGCGCCTGCAGGACCAGTTGCCCCAGCTGCACCAGTAGGACCTGTTGCACCGGTAGCTCCTGCTCCTGGACCTGTAGGACCAGTTGCACCTCGAGGACCTGTTGCGCCTGTTGCTCCAGATCCTGGACCTCTAGGACCAGTAGGGCCTGTAGCACCTATTCCAGTTGCGCCTGTGGCACCCGTAGGACCGGTTGCACCCCTAGGGCCAGTTGCACCCGTGGCTCCTGCTCCTGGACCGGTTGCACCCGTGGCGCCCTTAGGACCTGTAGGACCTGTTGCACCAGACAAACCGGCTTTTTGCAGTGCTGTTGCAAGAGCAGTTAAATTGCTATAGTCAATGCCTTTAACACATAGGCGCCCACATACTGTTAAATAATTGGTACACAGTTTACAGATTCTTTCAACCTTTTCGTCGCACATATGGCCACGCGTTTGGTCATCTGCACCATATTCCAAAATACTGAGTGCTAGCTGCTCA
>JABCZU010000007.1:0-10459 GCA_013289515.1 Candidatus Babelota bacterium
GGTTCAAATCCGGCCCCCGCAACCAAATTTTAGTTCATTCGCATTGATAATGCTTCACGCAAATAAGATCTAATCTTTATGTTCCAATCCCATTTCAGTTGTTAACTTTTCTTTATTATAGTTTTCTTTTTTTTCTATTCATTTTTTTAATTCATTATTCATTGGTTATCATTTTTTATGTTTATATTTCTATATTTTTGGTTTTTTCTAAACCATATGAAAAAGCATGATGGCAATTGCAATACTTGTTGCTCTTGCTAAAGTCATTTGCTTTATGTCATTAAGTACTAAAAAGAGCTCATGAGCCTAAAAAGCCTCATGGGCTCTTTTTTTGTCTATAAAATAGCTAGAAAACTGAGTAATTTTCATTTTTTAATAAGCGTTATATACTGAGCCTTATGTAAAAAATGTTAGCAAAGATACTTCATGCAACGATTGTAGTTAGTTAATTAATTAAGGATGTGAGAATGTTTGGGTTTATTAAGGACAAGGTACAAAAAATTTATACTTCTGTTACCCAAAAGGTCACGTCAATTGTTGCACGCGGAGCTCTTGATGAAGTATTCTTACAAGAGCTCTCTCAGGTACTACTTGCTGCTGATACTGGCGTAAAGACGACCAATGACATTATCAATAGGCTAGCAACCGGCATTAAAGCCAATACCATTACAACATCGGAGCAGGCCACGGATGCATTGGCCAGTATGCTTCTTGCACATTTATCGCAGACACACGATCCTGACCTTCTTCCTCGCATTGTGCTATTGGTTGGTATTAATGGTAGCGGAAAAACTACCTTTATAGGCAAGTATGCGCACATGCTTAAATCTATGAACAAAAAGGTCTTGGTTGTGGCTGGTGATACATTTCGAGCGGCTGCTGTCCAGCAGTTATCTGAATGGGCAAAACGGGTTGGCGTTACCGTATTTATTGGCAAAGAAAATCAGGATAGTGCAGCGGTAATCTTTGATGCCTGTAAAATGTTTCATGATGGCGGCTTTGACCATCTTATCATTGATACGGCCGGTCGTTTGCAGACCAAGATTAATCTGATGAATGAGCTTGAGAAGATTAAGCGTATCATTCAGAAACAATTGCCGGCTGAATCGATACATACATGGCTGACAATCGATGCAATGCTTGGGCAGAATAGTATCGCTCAGGCAAAGGTTTTTCACGAAGCAACCAGCGTTAATGGATTATTGCTTACTAAGCTTGATGGCACGGGTAAGGGTGGCATGATATTTGCTATCACCCAGGAACTTAAATTGCCTATTGTGTATATTACCTTTGGCGAGGCACAAGAGGATATCAAGGCGTTCAATGCCCAAGAATATGTTCAAGGGCTTTTGTATAAGGCATAATGCGTAAAAAAGTAGAAAGGAAGAGAGATGTACCCAATATCAATAAAATGCATAATAGTCGCGGCGAGCCTTTTTTGCATTGGCCAGCATAGTCTTCGGGCCATTCCAGCATTGGAAAGAATGCGTGAAAAAGTTGAACATGCTAAGGCAAATCAGACAACCAAGACACTGCAGGATGTGATTGTTAAGGAGCCAGGCGGTGATCTTGCTGGCGACAACAAGAGCGATCGTGCACTTAGAGCTCTTGAACAAGGCATAGATGAGTTGTATTGGAGTAACCGGGGCGCGTTGCTTGCAAGGATGGATGCTGCCAATACGAGCGAGGCTTTAACCTTGTTAACAACAGCATTGCTGGCTAAGTATCATAATAATGCAAACCCGCTTTATGTTTTTATACAGGACCTACAGCAAGAGGTTGCCTTTGTTGGCAATGTACCAACCGACCTTTTAAAGCTTTCATCGCTTAAAAATGTGGCAAAAAATGAAGACCAACGCGGTGCGATTATCGGTCGTATCAATGCGTTATATAAACGCTATCTTGCCATTGCCAATAATGCGCAAGCTTTTATTGCGCAGCTAACGTTATTTGTTAAGTAGGGGGAATGTTCATGCAACAAGAAATGTATTATGTTACCAGCAACGCCGGTAAGTTTACTGAGGTGTCACGCTATATCAGTCAGCACGCCCCCTCATTAACGCTGGTGCAAAAAGATGAGGATATTCCCGAGATACAGACACTTGATCAGCGGTGGATTGCCATAGATAAGGCAAAGAAGGCATGGGAAATACTTAAGCGACCGCTCCTTATTGATGATGCGGCAATCTATTTTGAAAACTATTATAAGTTTCCTGGCACCCTGAGCAAATTTGTAAATATTGGGCTGGGCATTGATGGTATTAAGCGGCTTATCGATGAGGGGGATAGGGCGCATTTTTTATTGTATATGGTCTACATAGAAGCGCCCGACAAATACAAGGTCTTTGAGGGTAAATGTCTTGGGGCCTTAACCAAGAAGGAGAGTCTTCTTGTGCACCCAAATTTGCCATACGACCTGTTCTTTATCCCTGATGGCCAAACACAGACATATGCTGCTTTGTCTGCAGATTTTGATACTAATGCCTCATTATTTTATCGCATTCAGGCATTGCGTTCCTTTTTGACATGGTATGAGGATCCCGGCAAAACATATGATGATATCCATGACGATCAATGAGGCGCTAGTCTGGCTGACTAAGGAGCTTGTTGCTGTTTGTTTGGCCCATGACCAGGCGCAACAAGAGGCTTGGTGGCTGCTGGAAAAGGCAACTACATTGTCCAAAATGCAGTTACTGATGCATAAAAATGATACACTTGCTGCCGGTGTTTACCAGCAGTTGTCGCAGTGGCTTGCGCAGTGCATTGTTCAGCACAAGCCGCTGCAATATATTTTGGGGAATGTTCCTTTTTGTGGCCTTACAATTGATGTTAAGCAGCCAATTCTTATTCCGCGACCTGAAACTGAAGAGTGGACGATGTGGCTGATTGCGCAGCTTAGACCATTGGGTAATCGGCCAATACGTATCTTAGATATGTGCACGGGGAGCGGCTGTATTGCCTTAGCATTAGCGCATGCCTTACCAAATGCACAGGTTGTAGGCAGTGATAAAAATCCAGCTGCCATTGCCCTTGCTCAAGAGAATCAGAAAAATAATAACGTATCAAATGTAACCTTTGTTATTTCAGATGCCTATGAAGCATTTAGGCCTGAGCATCACTTTGATCTTATTGTTGCCAACCCTCCGTACCTTACGCAGGCGGAATACGAACAGTTGTCCCCAACGGTGAAAAACTGGGAAGATGCAGATGCATTGCAGGCGGCTGATGAAGGGCTTGCTGTTTATCGGGCCATTATTACGCAGGCCCATGCATACCTCAATGCGTCCAGCGATATTGTACAATGCTCTCTACCAAGCCTTATTGTAGAGCTAGGGACCTTTGTTGCCCCGGTGCACAAGCTTTTTATTGACGCTGGTTTTAGCAAGGTGTCTGTTCATCATGATTTGCAAGGGGTGCCTCGGTGGCTGGCCGGCCGCATTTGACAGTGCTGATCGTTTTAGGTATGATAATTGAACAGCGTCGGAACACGCACCTTTCTATTATTTCTTATTTGAAATTATCTTATTGAGTCTCAAGTTTACTAAAGCAAGGCATGCTGCCTTGTGCCGTTGTTGGCACCCCTATTTTTGTAAATCACGAGATTCGTTGATTAACAATGCAAAAGTAGGTGAGCTGTAGTGAGCTTTAACCGAAGAGGGTATATGTTAAGAAGAATTACATTCACCATATTTTCTGTTGTATTCATATCCAATGTTGCGATATGTGCCAGACAAGAAGCAGTATCTAGATCTAGCGTTGAAAAACGACTTGTTGAAGCGATAAAAGATGATCGCAAAGAGATTGCTGAAAAAGTTGCTAAAAGGGCATCTGGTACAATTGATCGTATTGACTGGGAATATCATCTTTATGGCAATCGCCTTGTAAAGGCCGGTGTCCAGACATCTTACCTTGAGTATCGTCGTCCCGCTGATGCTACAACGTTTGCTACGCCAACCAAGCGGCAGCCAGATACGATCGTCAAAGTTACCCACAAAGCAAACAATGACGCTGAGCTTATTCTTGTGTATAAAGACCAGAATAATAGGCGTATTGGTTCTAAGAGGATCGAAACCTTACTCTAGAACAATCCCGCTTTAGTCTCCCCTGGTGCGCAATGGTGCTAGGCGCAGGCATGATTTAAGAAATTACAAAGGCCGCATATCTCATATAATTGGGATATGCGGCCTTTATTGTTTTTACTAGTGTGGTGGTGCTGAGCTAGGGGTAGATATTTAAGCTTTTTTTGGATAAATGCTTTCTATGTAATAATAGACTGGTTCTAGTATGCCATTTGCATTTACCTGTCGTTCTATAACAACGTACATCTCGACATCCATTAAGGCCTGATTGTAAGGGCAGCTTGTATCATTACATCCAAGGGAATGGGCATGCTTAAGATTAATGCAAAAGCGTTCTTTATTATTTGATGGTTGACGCGTACTAGATGATGAAGAGGATGAGCTTGAGGACGATGCTTTGGTTGTTTGTGTTTGGAGTTTCATCGATTGTATTATTTTACTATTATTAGTGTTGTTAGCGTTGTTAGTGTTCAAATTCTTATAGATTAGATGCGAATAATGAGCTTCTATCTCTTTTAATACTACATCCCACAAATCAGTCATATATTTTAATTGAGAATTTTCGTTGCTTTCATAACAAATTGGGAAAAGTGTAGATTCTTTTCCATCAGGTGGTATCTGCTTCATTGTTTCTAGTTGCCACACGCCCTTAGCAACGCCATCACTATTGTCGAATGTTGCTACTGTAAAGCTTTGTACGCGACATGACGTGTCTTTATCGAGCAAAATATGATATTTTGAAAACTCAATCTTCTTATTTAGGGGTCCCTGCTTGACTGTTTCAATATGCGTTTTGATAAAATGCCCGCCTACTAAACCATTTTCATAGGTAAGATTTAATATATGGTTACTATTTATGAGCGTATAAGGGGTATTAGGTATGGTATTATTGTTTGACGCGGTGGATTGAGATGGTGGCGTTGATGTACTTAGTGCATGCTTAATTCTTTGAAAAAGATCAAAGAGTACTAGAAATTTATGAGAGTACAACGTTCCTTTTTGTTGCGTTACATGACTTTTAACCAAAGAACATGACTTATGTAAATTATTAATAGTTTCAGCTAAAAGGCTTTGAATGGTTATTAACAGACCACTATTCTGAAGTGCCAATGTTTGTAGGGCTGTCTCGATAGCCGTTATCTGCGCGGTATCCTCATCTTCTATAGAGCGATTTAATAGCTTTGCCAAACTGGCAACAATATTCGTTTTAACGTTATTGGTCTTCAATAATTCGTTTATACTATGTAAGCGTAGCGGTAAATCATACCCTGATTCTTCGATAAGTGCCAGTAATTCGGCTGACGTTTTTTGAGTATTCTGGGCATTAGCATTTGTTGTACTTGCGCTTGCTTGATTTTTTAAAATTTCCACATTCTTCAAATATGAATCAAGTAGAAATTTAACAAGATTCTGTTTAGGTCCTTGACTTAAGATTTCATCTAACAGAAAATTTTTTGCTGCAATAAATGACTCACACCATTTATTCCAACTGTTGAGGCAGTTTTTTTCATCATCAGCACCCACAGTTGGTTTTTTACTATAGATAGACAAGCAATCTTCGGTTATTGCTCTTGTGTTTGATATACTAAAAAAATTTTCTAATGCATCGCCCTGCAAGCTTGAGAGCAGCTGGCACGTTGTTTCAATCTTTCCAAATTCTGGCTCAGCATCTTTAAGCTTTGTCAGAAATTTAGTAAATGTTCCCTTGGAATCATATTCAATACTACTTTTAATAAGAAGGTTAATGATCTCATCAACTGATAAATCTTGTAATGTTTTGCCCCCAGTTCTTAGTAGTATCGCCCTTAATGGCGTAACTGTGTTGCTCGTAGTTGGTACAGGCAAGGCTGGAGCTGCTAAGGAAGAAGAAGATGATGAGCTGTTGCTTGATGTGTATGCTACGTTACTATTCTGCCCTGCCGCGCCCGCCGTAGCTTTATGCGAAGGCTGGGAGCTTGATGAAGAGGCCACTTGCACAGAATTATTTGTACTGCTGGATGATTGTGAAGGAACGAGATACTGACCCAACGATGTGCCTTGTTGTTGAGTCAGTGGAACGGATTGTGTACTACTACTACTACTACTGCTGCTGCTGCCAATAAATAGTTTTTTGGCAACGTTAGCCCCATTAAACATTGCTGCTAACGACGACGGCAATCCGGATGTTACGATACTTATGAGAAAAGATATAATTAATACTGTCTTCATGATATAACCCCATTTTTTAGAGAAAGTGAAAAAGTGAAACTGTTTCTTAAAAAATCAATTTTTTAATACTATGTGTCTTTAATCGTATCACATTGATTTTTTTAATCAAACAATAGAAATAAAATGGCAAAAAAGTCACTTTTTGACCATTTTACGTTAAAAGCATAGATTTTTGATTGTTTATAGTAAGGTGAGGTCCTCGACCTGATAGAGCGAGAGCATATGCTGCTTGTTGTGCACATCCTTGAGCATGATATCGCCATTGGGCAGTACCTGTTGTGCGATACCAACAACGGTAGTACCATCCTTTTGGTGCACCTTAATTGACTGGCCGATATAGCGCTGCTGGCCGCGCCAGCTTCTATAGATAGCCATATAGTCGCCTTGTTGCCACTGGTCGTACCAATGGTTCAGGGATTGTAGTATATTTTTATAGAGTGGACGCATTTCATGCGCGCTTTGCGTCAGCACGCTCAGGCTTGTTGCCGTTGCAAAGAGTTGATCCTCAGGAGCAAAGACATTATTAACATTTAGGGCAAAGCCTACAATGATGCCATAGGGAGCGTTGTTGTGCCAGATCACCTGTACCAACATGCCGCCAACCTTTTTATCCTGTGCAACAAAATCATTAGGCCATTTGAGACCAACATCGTATGGCTTGAGCGGTTCAACAATACCCAGCGCCATTGCCATAGTAAGCTGATTGAGGCGTATGGCGATGTCATCATGCGCCAGGGTGGATAGTTGTGGTGGCTTAAGGATAAAGGTTACCAGTAGTTGCCCTGGATAGATTTGCCAGCTTCGCCCTTGTCTGCCCTTTGCCGTAGTGGTAATATCGGCCAGAAATACGGTACCGTCAGGCGCTTGCGCCATGTTTTGCTTGGCCCAGGCCATAGAGTCGTCAGTTGTGGCGGTGCGGTACAGTTTTGCGCCAATTGTCATAAAAAATCCTTTACGCGCCACTTAATTTTTTAGTGATTTTATTTCACGTGCCGTTTCACGCTTAATATCACGTTCCTTGAGCGATTGCTTTTTATCCACTGCATTTTTATGCTTGGCCAGACCCAACTCCACCTTTAGGTAGCCGCGGTCATTAAAATAGAGCTTGAGCGGTATCAGGGTCAGCCCTCGGCGTGAAATAGCGCCAATCAGCCGATTGATTTCTCTTTTATGCAGCAATAATGGGCGTGATTGCCGTGATGTATCAACTTTGCTATACGCATGCGAGTATGCCGAAATATGACAGTTGATCAGCATCACAACGCCGTCATGCACCGTAGCAAAGGCATCATTAATTAAGACATTTTTGTTGCGGATAGATTTCACCTCATCGCCTTTTAGTGCGATGCCAGCTTCGAAGGTCTCATGAATTTCATAATCGTGGTAGGCGCGTTTGTTGGCCGTAATAAGCTTCATATCGTTTCAATCGGGGCTGCGATGCGCCCAAAAATTTTTTTTGCCACTGGATAGCACGCTAGCGCAGCAATAATACCCAGGATGTTGCCGCCAATTAAAAATGACCAAATGCAGATGCTTGTGCTGCCAAAAAGCTTTTCAAATGAGAGCAGCCATGATGGATGCCATCCAAGCACGGTGTGCACCAGCCAATAACCAAAGATATAATCACCTGAAAAAAATGGTATCATGGTCCAAGGATTGTTAATCGATGTTGCTATAAATAGGGTGGGAAAATGCAGATTAAAGAGATACTTAAAGGCAATCATCATGAGGGTATGAGCGCCTGGAAAAGGGGAAAAGGCCACATAGACGCCGATGCAAAATGATCGTGTAAGCTGGTTGTGGTCTGCGCCGCCTTGTAGTGCTTTTTTAACCGTCTCTTTAAGTTTATACATATTTTCCTCCCCATCTGCGGTAATTTCTGGTACAAGTATAGCTGAACTCTATACATTTGGCTAAGAAGTAGTGAAATTTTTCCAGCAAAGGAGCCTTTATGCATTGGACCTTATTAGTACTCAGTTGTTTCGTGACCCCCAGCCTCGTTTCATCCGTATTGGACGGCAATCGTCTCCACAAAAGCCCCTTGCCCAGAAGGCAGGCACCGGCGTTTGCATTAAGGCCCGACCGGCAGGGTGCCGCTGGCGGGTTGCCATCATTTCTATCGCAAGCCCAGCAGCACCGTAACGATGGTGAACTTACGATCACAACCTTGCGGGGGCAGATCAAAAAGCAGGGATCACACGATGAAGTGCCGGCGTTTCGAATCTTTTTTGAGGGCAAAGAGTCAAAGAGCAATAGCGAAGGCTTTTTCTCATTCCCTGTTGAGCTCGGGCATCTGGAAAGTTTGACCTTGGTGATTACAAAGGAGATCGGCCATCATTTTGATAAGACCAATACAATCAAGCATGCCAAAATTATCCCCGATAAGAATCATCGTGTTTTCACCTACAGCAAGCCTGATGGCATTCGATGGACGTTAAAAGAGAAGACCAATCAGATGGATCAGGCAAATTTTGTGATACCTGAACAGAGCAGCGTTGTCTTGGTCCTGGACCCCAAGTATGTTCACACGTTGCAGCCATGGGATTTGGCGGTACCTGACAAGACGCTGCACTTGCCGTCAATTGTGCTTAAAAGTGATTTGGAGATTGGTAAGGTAGAGCGGGCAGCGATCAAATCGCTCGTAGGCTCATCGCTTGATCATATGCCGTTTCATGAGCCGCTTAAGGAACGGGATCATCCAACGGCAAATAATCCAAAAACTGAGATCACGTTGTCGCATTAGCGGCAGCATTGCGCTTTTGTTTTTCTGCCTCGTCCCCGTGCTCTTGCGCTGCCTTAAACAGCGCCATGATCTTATCGTTGACCTCTTGATTAGGAATCTGTGCCCCACGTGTCAGGAGTCGATTAATTGCAATTTTTCGCTTTTCAGCTAGTGCCCATTCTAAGGGAGTTTTGTTGTAGGTGTCATCTTTAGCTTCAATATCAGCGCCTGCGCTCACAAGAAGTTCGATGATATCAATATAGCTGCTAGCCGCTGCATAGGATAAACATGGCATCTTAAAGGTTGTCTTCACACCCTCAACGGATCTGTTTGCAAATACAAGTTGGTTTACATCGGCTCCTGCATTGATCAACACCTTTACAGTCGCTGGATCGTTATTGTAAAGGGCCTCCACTAGTGCTGTTCTGCTATAAGGTCCCTTAGCATTAACCTTGGCGCCATGTTTCAATAGTACTGTGACAACTGCCGAATGCCCGAGATAGGCAGCCTCGCGCAGTGGTAGACCAGATACCGTGGTAGTAGGGTTAGTGACTAGCTTATTGCATGAAGCACCGAGTTTAAGCAGCTTTTCTACCATGGCTGGTTGATTGCCTGCCATAGCCCACCACAAATGTTGTTGAAGCTCTGTTAATTGGGTTTGTGGGGATTGGTCAGAAAAAGTGGAATCGTATAGATGATCGATCATTGTGCTATTGCCAAAAAATATACCTTCCTCAAAAATACCGCGTCCAGCCTTATTGCCGGGAGGGTTCGTATATGAGTTACGACGTGATAAATTAATAAGTAATTCCCAAGAACCCTTTTGTGATGCACAATGTGTTGGTGCGTTGCCCTCTTGATTAACGGCATTTATGGTGTCTCTGGTAACAAGACTAATCTTTGCCCCTTTTCCTAGAAAGGTCTCAAGCTTTTGTAAAAAATCAAGATCACCAGCGAGAGCAACATGATGCAATAACGTGTCACCATACTTCGTTGGTGCATGCCACGCTGGCTGAGTGTGCATTCGGTAGAAGAAGAATAAAAACACATCCATGTGACCATTTTGTAAGGCTATGTGCAATGGTTTTTCGTAGCGTGGCGTAATGCAATCTTCCAGCGATGCATCAAGCGTCATAATACAATCAAGCGCTCCGCGATGTCCGCGCTGTGCCAAATAATGTACAGGTGTATAGCCACCGCTATTGGCCTCGTTGGTGCGTAATGCAGTGATAAAACTGGTGGCCGCTGGGTCTATTGCTGGAGCATTAAGCAGTGGCATAATCCGTTCGTGTTGCATAAATAATGGATCATACCCTTTTTTTGCAGCCCACAGCACAATCGAATGATCGGGCCTAAGGGCTTTGTGTATGCGGCGTAAAAATTGATCATTAAGTTCACGCTGGCCGCTGATACGAAATTTCTCATGAAGCGCCACTTTACGATACTGCTT
>JABCZU010000007.1:10559-64926 GCA_013289515.1 Candidatus Babelota bacterium
AGGGCTTTGTGTATGCGGCGTAAAAATTGATCATTAAGTTCACGCTGGCCGCTGATACGAAATTTCTCATGAAGCGCCACTTTACGATACTGCTTGTTTACCGAGGCAAAATGATACAGATCTGCAAGCGACAGCTCCTCATTGCATGCGGTCATTACCATCAGATCCATAATCCAGTCATCGGGCATTTTATTGCTTAGGAGCGCATCGTGTTTTTTGCGCATCTTTGTTGTCGGGGCTGATAGTTGAATAGAGACGACCACCAGGTTATCGCTATCATCAGGCGCGAAGGTGATTGCGCCATAGGCGCTCATAGTGCTGATGCAGACGATGGTGCATGCGATGAATAGGCGATTGTTCATGGGAGGTGGCCCCTTGGGTGATTAAGATAGTGGCTGTTTTATGCTCACCAGCTACTATAGCTTAATCTTGTAAGACATCAAGGGGCGGTGTAGAAAATTTACCCAGGGCCTAGCGTTGTAAGGGAAGCGGTTTAATCTCATCGAACTCTCTATTTTTCTTGCGATCATTCATCTCTTCCCACAACTCCATTTTAATTTGTAAATTTAACCAAAATTCAGGTGTCATATTGAAAAGTCGTGCCAACCGACAGGCTATATCAGGAGTGATGGCTCGCTTGCCCGTAACAATCTCGTTAATTTTGCGTCGCGTGACGCCAATCAAGCTTGCTAGGGCTTCTTGGGTTAGTGAATACGGCTGCATAAACTCTTCTCGTAAGATTTCGCCGGGGGTGAATGGTTTACGTTGGGTAATATTCATAAATGTATCCTAGTGGTATTGCTCAAGCCTGACATCAAAAATTCCTTCATTTTCAAAACAAAAGATAAGGCGCCATGGACCATTTACAGAAATAGCCCAGCAATTTTTATACTCTGGCCCATGTAATGGGTGCAAGCGATTGCTGGGTGGGTTTTTCAAATCATCTAAGCAGGTTGCTGCGTCCATTAAGTCGAGCTTCATAAGTACGCGTCGGACCAGATCAGTCCGAAATTTATTGCATTGGTTGGTACGCCAGCACTTTTCAAGGTTTTTATCTTTGAAGCTTTTTATCACATAATCTCCTTTATGAAGCGTTATGTGTACCATTGTAATGGGCTGCGTTATGGTAGTAAATTAAATTTAAAAATTGGGGGTTATTGTTCTCTAATTAAATCTGCACAGGAGTTTTTATGTTAGGTCTAAAGCCTTATGATGATGGCGATGGCTCTATGCTGGCTAGCGAATACTTCAAGGAGCGTTATCAAAAATACGGCAAGATTGGGGCAATCTAGAAAATCTGCCCCACCGCCTAGCATTGCAAGGGAAGCGGTTTAATTTTATCAGCGGCAGCGCGGCGCTTGCGTTGTTCTGCCTTCAAGATTGCCAGAATCTTATCGCGCTTATGTTCTTGAGCACATTCAAGAGCAGGGCTATCAAAGAGTACTCCATGCGTTATCAGGCGTTTGACCGCAATTTCCTGGTTGCCGGCTATTGCCCACTGTAGAGGATTGTAGTGCCAATCATCGGGAGTGTGCATAGAATGGCCTGCGTTAATAAGGAGTTCGATAACATCGATACAACCATAAAAAGCTGCACACGATAAAAGCGGTATTTTAATACCGTCATCCTTATATGTTATTCGCGCAAGTACGTTCATATTAGCATTAGCATTGAGCAACATCCTTACAACTACCGGCTTATTTTCAGCAACGGCCCATGCCAGCGCGGTAAGGTTCTCAAATCCCTTGGCATTAACATGGGCGCCATGCTTTAATAACACCGAAACAACTGCCGAATATCCAAAGTAAGCAGCCTCGTGGAGGGGTAACTCGTCTATCTCTTCGGTAGGGTTGTGGACCATCTTATTGCATGAGGCGCCGAGCTTGAGCACTTTTTCTACCATGGCGGGTTCGTTACCCTTTATGGCCTGCCACAAATATGATTGAAGTCTTGTTGATTGATCCGCGATGGTTTTGTCCGAGTAGAATTGTGTTTCACGCATATTATCAATCCATTCGCCATTGCCATAAAAAAGACTTTCATCACTAGGGCTGCGGCCGGCTGTATTTTTAGGTGGAGCAACAAAAAATTTATCAATCGCCAAATGCTTAATGAATGCCCATGAACCTTTTTGTGACGCATGATGGAGTGGTGCGTTGCCTTTTTGATTGACAGCATTTATGGTGTCTTTGGTAATAAGGTCAACATGCGCTGCCACCTTTAAGAAGGTCTCAACCGTTTGCAAAAAATCAAGATCACCAGCGAAGGCAACGTGGTGCAATAACGTGTCACCATACTTGGTTGGTGCATGCCATGCTGGCTGATTATGCATTCGATAGAGGAAGAATAAAAACACATCCATGTGGCCGTTTTGCAGGGCGATGTGCAATGGTTTTTCATCGCATGGCGTAATGCAATTTTCCAGCGATGCATCAAGCGTCATAATACAATCAAGCGCTCCGCGATGTCCGCGCTGTGCCAAATAATGTACAGGTGTATAGCCGCCGCCATCAGCCTCGTTGGTGCGTAGCGCAGTGATAAAATTGGCGGCCGTTGGGTCTATCTCTGGAGCATTAAGCAGCGGCATAATCCGCTCGTGTTGCATAAACAACGGATCATACCCTTTTTTTGCGGCCCAGAGCACAATCGAATGATCGGGCCTGAGGGCTTTGTGTATGCGGCGTAAAAATTGATCATTAAGTTCACGCTGGCCGCTGATACGAAATTTCTCATGAAGCGCCACTTTACGATACTGCTTGTTTACCGAGGCAAAATGATACAGATCTGCAAGCGACAGCTCCTCATTGCATGCGGTCATTACCATCAGATCCATAATCCAGTCATCGGGCATTTTATTGCTTAGGAGCGCATCGTGTTTTTTGCGCATCTTTGTTGTCGGGGCTGATAGTTGAATAGAGACGACCACCAGGTTATCGCTATCATCAGGCGCGAAGGTGATTGCGCCATAGGCGCTCATAGTGCTGATGCAGACGATGGTGCATGCGATGAATAGGCGATTGTTCATGGGAGGTGGCCCCTTGGGTGATTAAGATAGTGGCTGTTTTATGCTCACCAGCTACTATAGCTTAATCGCTCAAGACATCAAGGGGATGGCGTAGAAAAGCTACTCTATCACCTAGCCGTTGCAAGGGAAGCGGTTTAATCTCATGTTGTGATCTGGCAATATGTTGTTTTGGGCGGCACTTCGAGAGGCGTCGAATGTTCCTTACTGTTAGGACAAGTGTTGAAGCAGGCTTGTGCACACTGCAATGATGCCAAATCATGAGCAGTCATCGGCGCCGGCAACTTCTTGATTGGCTGATGAGAACATCCGAAAAAGGTGGTGACTGTTACCATTAACGCAGTGATGAGAGCGGTATGGACTGTGATGCTTCGCTGTAGCATGCTATAACTCCATGTTAAATTGACTGGTAAGGGACCACAATCTATTTTTTTAAAAATCGTTTTTTATCTAAATCTTATTTCAGAAATGTGATTCGCTTTTGCTTGCCAGTCACCAGCTTTGCCCCATTGAACAAGCTTATTATTGTGGAAATAGAGCCAATACGTTTCAATGACGGGTGCCTCAAACCATGGTAGTGTGGTATTAACTGAATATTCAAAAACTTCTACAACTTGGCCGGTTTTATCAAGCATTGATCCGCGAAATAGTGCGGGCAGTCCAAACTCTTCTATGACGTGGTTCTTGTCCATACCGATTGATAGATTAAACAACTCGTTTGACCGTATGATGCGTTTCACGCACCCACCTAAAAGAGGTAGTGCTGCAACTAATAGTAGTGCCTTAATCGCTGGCAATTTGGTACTGGAGCGTTTTATCTTGGTAATCATAATGTCCCTAAAAAAGTAATAAATATGTGAATTGCGTAGGTAATTATACAAATAGTAACAAAGATGCCGTTTGCCATTCAGGCGTTAGCTATAATTATGCTTGAACTAAAGACAAAACACAAAGGGGGGCTTAAGGTGGATGGACGGCATGATGATGTTACCGTCATGCTGGACGGTGGTCTTTATCAAAAATGATATGAGCTGGGAAGTGCAGTTGAGGATGGGTATTATTTTCTAGTGGTGCCGTTGCCTATATGTATGGGGGGATACCCTCACAGGGCTTCCATTTTGACTTGAAGCAAAAATATGGTTTCGGTTCTCAGTTTTTCCTTTGCCCATATTTTTTGTTTTGCATCCAATAGCTCACCGATGCCAGATAATATACCACGATCACTCATTGCCTCAAGCTCGTTTATACATTTTTGTAAAAACTGTTTCATCGGTAGGCCTGTTCTTTTTTCTATAATTGCTTCATTAATCGGCCAATTGTTTTTGAGAAAGAACCATGTATCAAAAATGTCCCGGTTTGTTTTTCCAATACGCTCTAGCATGGCTACCATTTTATGAGCAGCCATATCGCTCATAATCATCACTTTCATGGGAATGCCGAGATAGGATTTTACTTCGTACTTTGATCCAAAGTCTCTACAGTTGATCTCGATTTTGATATTGTATGCACCCTGCGTTTTATTACTATACGAAAGCAAGTAGAAATAGCTGAATCGTTTCTTTCGTGCATCCTTAACGTCACCATACTCTTCAAGAATTGTTTTTACGCGGTCAAAGATATCATCACCCTTGGATGGATCAAGTAAATCAAAATCCAAATCCACAGAAAATCGCGAAAGTTCATAAAATAAGTAAGCAGCAGTTCCACCCTTAAAGCCCAAAAATGGTCCAAGCTTTGAATCAGAATAGATGTCTTTTAAAATATGAAGAAGAAGGCTTCTGTGTGTAGATGCTTCAAGCGTCATGGCATCACCCTTTCTGCTTCAAAGGCCTTAAAGTAGCTATGTACCTTTTTGATCATTCGCTTGTTATTGTAAATGGACAGCATAGTAAGTACTTTTTTGAAATCAAGTGGCGCTAGATTATCAAAGTGATAATCTTTGTTAAGATAAAGAACATCCAAAAATGCCCGCTCTCTAGAGGCGGCAAAGTAATTTCCCCTATTTTCAACGCCAATGTTATTCGTAAGAATGGCGTCTTTAATTTTTTTGAATGAGTAAGCCTGTCCATCACACACAATATCTTTGGTTTGATACGTTGCAACAAAAACGGTGTCATAGTGTTGAAATATAACACCTGCTTCAATCAAAATTGTTTCAAAGCTTACATATGATGGCGTAAAGATCTTTGTTGCAAGTTCAAGTCGATCATAATTTTTGTCTTTTGCATATAATCCCCTACGAATTGGGTAAAGCTCTTTCTTCTGAACATAGTAGCTTAGACGCCTTCTTAGGAGCTGAGGTTTTTCCTCGCTGGAAGCTAAAAGAATCTCTTTAAAGGTAAAGACGGTAGTTTTTGATCGTAAAATACTTAAAATATTTGTTTTTTCCATAATAATCCCACTTATGAGTTAAAGGTTACATGTGGCGTTACCTTTGGCTCATAGTATATCAAGATAAATTTTAAGAATGCAATAGTTGCGCTTGCCCACCTCTGCAAATATGGGCGGCACCATGATGTTGTCGTCATGCTGGATTGCGGCCTTTATATGAGCTGGGAAGTGCAGTTGGGGATGCCGGTTATTTTCTAATACTGCCATTACCTCCTGCACAAGCTGCTTGCGCTTAACATCAGATTGCATATAATGAATTGTAATTTTATAAAACTTTGCTCGAACATGGTTTACTACCTACTGTTTTGTTATTTAGAGAGGGAATGTCTATGAATTTAACGCGATATAGCACCGGTAAAGATTTTGAAGATATTTACATCGATGTTTTACAGAATATTGAGGCAGCTATTGTTTCGGTATTTAGAAGCCACCCAATGTTAATTGATCATGACGTGATGAATACACTAGACGCCCTCATTATGCATTATAAAAATACGCTAAGAAATCTGCCAATAAAAACTGACCATAGGCTCCCATTCCCAAATGACATTTTGTATGCCGAGGTTCAGCATATGTGTGAAATTCGTTTAGGACGAATACCCGAATTCGAGGATATTGATCCTCTAACAGCTGTTTCTGTTGACGAAATTTTATTGTGTCTAAAACGCATCAAGCTTTCCGTTAAAAAATGGAATAATATTGGTGGCAGACAGGGATACCTCACATTTGTACAAAATTATGTACTGTAGATAACCAGGATGGGCCAAGGAGACTTCTATGTACGGGTACAAAATTAATGATGTTATTAACAAACATATTTATATAGGACCGGCGGTCTTGCGCCCCTATAAAGAGATCATTCAAAAATCTGCCTACCCACCGTTTAACAGCTCAGAGGCACTGGATATAGCCATGCATGCAGTAGAAGCATATGAAACAAGTGGCGGAGATTTATTTGGGCTTATAGAGTTAAAGGTATTCCTGCTTGAATGCGGGACACATTTTGCAAGTGACTTTGGTGGAGACATGGGAGAAGATTTTTACGAAATACTCGAGAATCTTTTTGAAGCTACGCTTAAACAAATAAAAGCCAATGATAAAAAACTTTTTGAAACCTACAAGTCACGGCTGAAAGCCATCATTGAAACAGCTCAGGATACCGGATGGGGTTATGGTGATCAGTTGGTATATTATTGGGAAGAGGCATTTGGAAAAGACGCGATATAAAAAAGAAAGACTCGCTTATGACATAAGGAGCTTAGGCGACTTTCTTTTTTATGGCAGCCAGGATCTTTTCAGCCATTACGATAGCCTCTTCTGTTGTTTGTTTATCAACATAGAAACTGTCGTTTGGGTATCGTGAAGGATATCCATAATCATCAAGATGATTACTTTCTTCGAGTAGAAGCATGAGATCTGGAGTAACTTTTGAGCAATGTTCAAGGAGAAGCTTGAGATTGTGTGTCTTAGGAATCGCCTGGTGGGTGTATACAATAAATGCTTTAAAGGCTTTCTCTGCGCACTGATGTGTGTGAAATACTGAACAGTCAAATGTCTCATCGTCATCAGATAATTTTTTAGAGGCTTTTAAGTCACTGGATGCTTTTTTGAGCCATTCGTTAATGCCTGGCATAGACCATCTTTCCTCTGTTTTTTACCTCATACGTCAGCGATGTTACATCTTGCGAGAACGTATCAAATTCTTCCTTCGTAAAGACAATCACATTACTGGGTATCTCTAGTCCCAGCAAAGCATTAAATGCCTTGTGACTTCTTTTGTGGACTTTCTCCTTTGATGATTCAATGATGACCAAGATGTTGAGGTCGTCATCGTCATCAGGGGTACCCCATCCATAGGCACCATAAAGATAGATTGAAATGGGGCTATACGCTTTAACTAAGCGTTGTATCGCCTCTTGGATTGTTTCTTGAGAGATCATAAAAATCCTTATTGATCTAATTCGCAACTGATTTTATTGTTTTGTCTATATGGCGTTCTTCATATTCAGGAGTAATAATCGCATTGTGTTTGTATAATGTTGGCAGCAGAAAATGCAACTCCTTGAAGTATAGTACAAAGCTTAGCGCCGTGTCATCCATACAATTTGCTGCATTAATATCGACATGTTCTAATAATAATTCTAAAAACTCAAGACAACGATTGTTATCTTCCGGCCGGTTTCGACGTGTGTGGAAGATAGCCTCTACAGCCGCTAAAGCTGTTGGCATCTTGAGGTACGTGGAAGGTCCCGGCATCCCGGCAATAGCATGGTCTACATACGTCTCAATATAATCCTGCATTATATGCTCATGGTGAATAAATGTACGAAGTGCATCAATATCAAGCATTGTAATAATCTTCCCCAGAATTTTAGCATCACGTTCTTTGCGCAATTCATAGTCAGTATACACTTGATAACCTAGTGCAACAGCTGTACTGCAAATCAATCCCGTACTTATAGAGCTTATGTAGTCTCTATATGGTGATTGATTGTGCGTGTCTTGATTCGTATGGTGATTATCAGCCTGGTCATTGCCAGTCAATTGCCTGGTATTGGGCCGTTGGCCAGAGAAATTCCTACGCGATAAAAATGATGATGCCTTCATACCGGCGTTAACACTTAAGCGTTGGGCCTGTTTAGCCATCGCCAAGCCTTGTTTCAACACCATGGCATGTGTTTGAACGGTAAAACATAGTATTAACCCAAACACATAACTGCTTTTTATCGTTGTTACCATTTCAACTCCTCCTTAAAAATCAACGCTTACGTAGAATACTAAATTACTTGCATGATAATTTTTGTATCACAAAAAACCATGGTCTGTCTATACAACGCAATCTTGCTACGAATTCAATCCTAACCTCCGACATAGACCCTTCTTCCCTTGTTTTTCACTTCATAACATAATGATGTTACGTCCTGGGCTGACGCATCAAATTCTTGCTTGGTATACACCGTTATATGTTTTGGTATTTTTAAACCAAAGAGTGCGTCAAATGCTCGGTAACCTCGTTTACAGTAATCTTCATCAGACGACTCGATTACAATCAAAAGTTCGAGGTCATCATCTTCGTCAGCATTTCCTCGTGCATATTTACCATACATGTAGATAGCTAAAGGATCGTATGCTTTAACAAGGCGCTCAAGTGCTTCAATTATTGTTTCTTGCGGGATCATGAACATCCTTATTATCTTTAAACCGGTTATGTGGTTGCCTCCCAGGCTTGAAGATCCTAGGCTTTAATAGCTTTCACAATCAATATCGGATTTTCCAATTCAAATGACCCATCAGGCTTGGCGGCAAGCACCTGGTAACTGGCCTGAATAATGTCATTAATAAAATCATTTCTAAGCTGTGGTGCCAGCTCTTGAACATGTGCAATGGCATTTATCCATCCGCGCATGAAATTGGCAAAATGCTCTTTGCTGGTAAATACTGACTTCCGCTGCCATACACGCACAATCTCAGGCTTTAATGATGCCTTTTCCAGCATTACTTTCATATCAGCTTCATACTGATTATTAGCGGGTCGTTGCTGTGGATTTTTGAAATGGTGTACCCATTTTGATGATGTTGCCGTTGCCATAATAGGCGTATACAACGTCGGCTCACGGTGTCCCATTGCAATCAATAATGACCCATTGTGCTTCAGGCTTTTAGCAATGTTATTCAACACCGCTTGCTGATCTTGTATCCATTGTAATGTAGCAAGGCATACAACATGATCAAATTGTTTGTTATCCCACAGCGCGGCCTGCGCATCAGCACAGCGAAATTGTAGATTGCCAAAATTTTTGCAATGCTCTTGAGCAGTTGCGATCATGCTTGGAGAAGCATCAATACCGTACACGCGACCCTGCGGCACCACTGATAATGCAAGATAAGCAGCAAGATCCCCTGTACCACTTCCAACATCTAGAATCTCTTGCTCTGGAGTACACTGTAATAACTCAAGAATATGGCGAGCTGTTGCCATTTGTGGTGATGTTTGAAAATGCCGATGGTAATGATCGCCATTCCAAGCATCTTCTTTTGCTACAGGTAGTACAGAAATACTGGTCATTCCCTGCAGTGAAGATTGTAGGCAAAAAATGAATACGAGTATGCTGCAATTTTTTATCGTTGTTATCACTATCGTTTTTTGCAAGATCATTAGAATCCTTATTATCTTTACGGTAATTATATGGTACCATCGCTGCAATGTTGACAAACATTTTACCACATACACCATAGCCATGGCTATACTACAATGAAAGGGAATCCATGCAAGAATTATTAGACCTTGTGGATAAAGACGATCACGTCATTGGTCAAATGCCTCGCCCGGAAGTTCATGCTCGAAAACTTTCTAACTACCGCGTTGTTAACGCATTCATCATAAATGATAACGGTGAATTGTGGATACCACGGAGAACTAAGGATAAAGATCGCTTCCCGCTCTGCCTTGATGCCAGTGCGGCTGGGCACGTTATGGCCGGAGAAACGTATCAAGAGGCCTTCGCTAGAGAGCTCATGGAGGAGGTGTGTATCAATATAGCCTCCAAGGGATATATTCTTATGGGAGCTCTGAATCCTTTTAAGCACCAAACAGGGGCCTTTATGGAAGTTTATTGTATTAAATCTAACGATGTTCCGGATTATAATCACGAAGATTTTATTGAGTACTACTGGCTTACGCCGCACGATTTGCTGAAAGCGATAGAGAGGGGTGAAGCCGTTAAACCAGACTTACCTATTATTATGAGAGAGTTTTTTCTAGGCCGTATCGACATTCAAAAGGGATTGGCAAAAAAGGCTTAAATTTGCAGCATTGATTATTCCTGTAAATCGCTTACGCTTTTGCGTAAGTTCTTGAATTTTGTTAATTAAAAATCAACGCATTATCTTTTAAGGTTGCTGTGCGTCCGTTAGTTAATTCAAAAGTAATAAATCCATTTGTTTCTAGCTGTGCTTTGAGCGTTTGCACAAACGCCAACAACTCTTCATATTTATCTAAATACTGATTACAAGCATTAGGGTTTATAGTCAAAATTTTATAGCAATTCTTCAATATTTGATATGATACAGGAAGTAAACCTAAAGTAGCGATTGCATTTAGAAACTCTACATTAGACACTTTATTTTCTATATTGGCTTTATCAATATAGTTATTCGTAATAACTACTAAAGTTATTAAACCAATTGCCCAAGCGCTTGATTTTTTCATAGAACTCAAAGATTTTTGATCCCATTTAAAATCATGCTTGATTTGATCCTTGATATAAGCAATTTTATTTTGTAAAGCTTCACATAAAAAATTCAACAATTTGCTTGCTGAATATGCTTTTGTATTATATGGAGATAACAATATTGCATCTTCAATTGCTTCTAGCAATCGTCTTTGAGACAACTTTTCAGCATTTTTAATAAAAATCTCAAATCGATTATCAAATAGTGGTGCGGCTAAGCAGATTGCATCAATTATTGGTAAGCCCCTTACAAACCGAAATACTCCATGTTCACCAACTAATAATGTTCTACTTAATTCTGTCGTATAGAAGAATTGTTCTGCTGTAACGAAATTTACAGTTTCCACATAACCAGAAACTGGTTTCCCAAGTTTTTCTCCTATTGTCTGAAGAAATTCTTTTGCATTCATTTTATTACTCATTTCATTCATGTTTACCCCAAACGCTCTCAAAAAACTCAATAAACAACAAAATAAAACAATTAATCTTCTATTAAACACGTCAAGTCCTAAATGTTGTGTAAATTCATGTTGATGATCCAATAAAGCAGTTGGAAAAGTATACAGCAAAATATGGTTTTGTTAACAAGGCCGGAGTCGTCTTTTGTCTACTGAGTCTACGCCCGCTTGAGTAATGCTGCCTTGGCCAGTTCAAGGCGCTCCCGAAGCGATGGGTGAGTCATGCCGCCCCCGTTACTGATAAAATCCTCTATTCTTGCAAGCTGATCTTGAGCATAGCGTTCAACAGAATAGCCCTCTAAAACGCGTGTAATATACTCAGCTGTTTTAGGGAAGCGGTCTTTTATGTCGGCAATTTCGTTCACCAATAATGCAAGCTCTGCGGTGTAATTTTGTATATCAGCCTGAGTTTCATTTCTGTGCTTTTCAATCCAAAGCTCAAAAAGTTTGCTAAGACCTTCAGGCTCACTGGTTATGGTAATTGCTCTTTGGTCGGCTTCTTTTTCATTGGCTTGGCACAATTGATAAAACTTTTTTTGTGCTAAAACTCCGCCTCCGGCTACTACTCCTGTGCACATGGACGGCATGATGATGTTATCGTCATGCTGGACGGTGGTCTTTATCAGCAATGATATGAGCTGGGAACTGCAGCTGGGGATTGGGGTTATTTTCTAGCGGTGCCAACAATTACTGGTTGCATAGGAACGGCAAGAACTTTTTAAGAAGCGTCAATACCTTGATTTCGCAGCCAATGTCTTATAACCTCTAAAGTGCTTTTGAAGCTTACATTAAGCATTCATAAAAAATGAAGGAGATATTATGTCTTGGTATACAATTCCAAAAGTAACCGTACAGTATATAAATAATGAGGAAGGGGCTGTTGAGGGGGTATTATTGAAGCCATCTGATTTTGAAAAATTAGTTGAAAAGATGGAAGATTTTCTTGATCAAGCCGCTGTTGAACGCGCCAAAAAAGGGCCCGCTAAATTTTATACTCACGAAGAAATAGGGCGGATGATCGAAAGAAAAAAGCGATGACCTTTAAAAATAATCTTAAAGGCTATCGTCTTGAGTATGCACCCCAAGCAAAAAAGACATTATCAAAATTGCATAAAAATATTGCAAAAAATATATATGATAAACTCGACGATCTTGTGGAAGGTAAGCAGAATCTTGATATTACAAAATTGAGTGGATATCAAGGACAATGCTACAGGTTACGTACAAATGATTACCGCATAATTTATACAGTCTGGGAAGATCAGGTTATCGTTTACGTTATTGAGATTGGGCATAGAAGAGAAATTTATAGGGATTAGACATGGCACAAAAAAATAAAATTATTAAGCCTCGTTTTTTTTATGACAAAAATAACAAGCCTGCGGCCGTGTACCTGTCTATTGACGATTATAATAACTTCATGGACAGATTAAAAAAATTTTCGGACGAAGCATGCCAGCGTGAGATGTCTTTGAAGCTGTCTTCAAAACCAAAGAGCACATTAAAGGCCAGGTGACCTCTTTTATAGGGCTTTTCATCAGATGATTCAACGACAATCAAAAGTTCGAGATCATCATCTTCGTCAGCATTTCCTCGTGCATATTTACCACATACACCACATCCATGGCTATAGCAAAATACAATTGGGTTTCGCTTGATAGAAGGATGCAGCACATGATCGACACCATAGTTCTCACGTTATCGCAAAGTATGTACATCATTAGCGATCCTGACCGATTTACACCATCGGCAGCATGGGCATGCGCCGATGCATTCAAGCCACGTCATGCATTGGTATCAAAACAGAACCGGACCAAGAAAGAGTTGCAACGCGGCATCTATAAGCCACGCCTTACGTTATCCAATAGAATTGACCGGCACGGCGTGCGTGAGATTACGCTGAAAATTGAGCTGTCATTATTCTTTTTTTAGCAGGGGAAGATGTATCAAAAAAATGGACCATGCCCATGCACAATTGGGGCGCAATCATTTCAAGTCTATACCTACATTTTGAAGGGCGTGTCGTCATGAAATAATCTGAGGCGTCTGCTCAAATGAATTTACACAAAATAGTTGACACTCCCGTCATTATTAAATAATGTCCTATTTGTTGCCTAACTCTTCTTGCATTTTTGATTGAAGACTATCGGTTAAAAGCCGTACTTTTTGTTTATATATGTAAATGTTTGTAGCAGGGGTTTCAGCTATCATCTTTTCAAATTCATTCATCAGCTGCATCAAATCATCGGAAGCGGTTTCAACCTCTTTTGAGATAAATAATAAATTTTTTACCATATAGGAAGTTGCATCATTCAGTAGTATTTTTGCTTGGTTAGTTTTTTTAAAATCAGCCTTTTGAGCTGCTGCCTTATCTCGACATAGAGAGCAGATACGTTCCTCTGCGCGCTTGAATCGAAGAAATAGTTTTGGATATATGCTTGATAGCTGCTTGATTTTTAAATCGGTCTTAAGGAAATCTACTTGCAGCTGAGTTTTATATTTTTCAAATTCTTTGGCCAATTTTGATTTTTCACGATGACAATACCAAGCAAAACCGCCACTTATAACCATTGCGATTACATTAGCTAATAGGGTTAATCCAGCACAATTCTGATTTAAAAAATACAACACAATATCTCCTCTGATATTTATATCACAATTATTTTTGGTGTCCACGGAAAGCCAATCTCATCTAATCTTGCTTTCCTCTCTGGAGATAATTCATCGTTCTTTAGACATCGGCGCTGACTATAACACCAATGCCCCAGCTTATTACCTGCTGGAAATTCCTCTGTTGCCATTGGCCATTTAGTTGGATATAGAGACCTGAATTCTTTAAGATGACCTAGATTTTGGTCCCACGCAACTTGTAGGTGATCCCAAACAAATCCAATGTCGTCAAGCAATTCAATTTTCCATTTTTCTAAAAAGCCTTCTTTGTAGTCCTGTCGCAGGTTGCTGCACCAGCTTCCTAGTCTATTTTCAGACGGAAACCTTTCTCTTAATGAGGGCCATCTATTTGGATATATGAATCTAAATTCCTTAAGATAATTAAATTGATTGTGCCAATCATATTTTAGAGGATCCCAAATAAATCCTATACTATTTAAAGCATCAATTTTTGATCTCTCTAATTTCTCTTCTTTAAAACTCGATTATGTCCGTATACTTGTGTAAATTGGGTCGAGTAGCATAAAAGGCTTGCGAGTCATCATTTCCAAATTCTATCCTTTTTGAAGACTGATCAAAATCACAAAAAGGGGAACCAAGAAAGGATGACTCATATGAAATATACTAATATGGAAAAGATGTGGCAAGAAACTTTAATTAATCAGCCGGATATAGTGCAGCAGATGGTCCAAAAGATGCTGCAAGATGCCTTAGTAAAGCAGTTTGATAAGTTTATGGGTGCCGATGCTTACCAGCGCACGGAAACACGAGTTGGCCAGCGTAATGGAACCTATGAACGACAATTGAATACCAGGGTTGGTATGATTACCCTTAAGGTTTGTCGTGATCGTGCTGGAAAATTTCATACCGACCTTTTCGATAGCTATCAAAGAACTGAAAAGGCGCTTGTACTCACTGTTATACAGATGTACATAGATGGCGTTGCAACAAGGAAAGTTGCTAAGGCCATGGGGGAGCTTTGCGGTTTTGATGTATCAAAAAGTCAGGTAAGTGAACTCGTTGTTAAGCTTGATGGCGACCTAGAAAAGTGGCGGTCAAGACCATTAATAGTTATGTATGCCTATCTTATGGTAGATGCACGTTATGAAAAGGTGCGTGAAAATGGCCACGTTATCTCAAAGGCTTTTGTTACCATCATTGGCATAACAGTTGATGGCATGCGTGAAATTATAGGTTGCTTTACTATCAACAGCGAATCTTTTGAAGAGTGGGATTCTTGCTTTCAGGCGCTTTTAGCCAGAGGGTTACGCGGAGTATTGTATACCGTGTCAGATGAAAATAAAGGGCTTAAGGCCGCACTCCAAAAGAATTTTCAAGGTGCTCAGTGGCAACGGTGCCAGGTGCATTATATGCGAAATTTGATTGGCAAGCTCACTAAAAGTGATCAGCATGAAGCTATGAAGCTGCTCAGGGATTTGTTTGCAGCACCATCAAAAAATGCTGCATTGGAGCGGCTAAAACCACTCACCGAGTTTCTTCGTAAGCAAAAGAAAGAGCCTGTTGCCGAGTGGCTTGAAGACAGCATTGAAGACACGCTGGCGGTGTACAGCCTACCAGAAGTTCATCATAAAAAAATGCGCTCAACTAATATGCTTGAACGACATAATGAGGAGCTGAAGCGGCGTTCCCGTACGGTACGTATTTTTCCTAATGAGGCAAGTTGCTTACGACTTCTTTCAGCAATTTGTCTGGAAGTTTCTGAGGAATGGGATAGTCGGAGGTACCTGGATATGTAACCCAAAATAATCTCATGAAATAACTTAAAACGTTGATAGAATCGTTATAATGAATTTACACATAAATTAGGACTTGACTTAAAACTCTTACGCTGTGTATGGCACCATACCCCTAATTTATTTCCTTCCGGGAAGGATTCTCTTTGCTCAGGCCATTTGTTTGGATTATGAGCTCTATATAATTGCAAATTTTCAAACTGGTTGCTCCAGTCTTCTTTTAAAGGATCCCAAACAAATTGAATGCTTTCTAATGCTTCAATTTTCCATGGCTCTAACATTTCCTTTTTGTATGCTTGCCGTTTTTGAGAACACCAAATTCCCAGTTTATTGCCCTTAGGAAACTCGGTTTTAGCACTAGGCCATTTGTTTGGGTTCAAACGTCTAAATTCTTTAAGAATGGTAAATTGTTTGTCCCAATCATCTTTCAAGGGATCCCAAAGGAAATCGATACTATTCAATTTATTGATTTTTTCTTGTTTTAATTTTCCGCTGAAGAGTCTTTGCCGTTGATATATACACCATGCGCCTATTTTGTTATTAGCAGGGAAATATTCACGTTTCTCTGGCCATCTATCTGGATATATTTGTCGAAATTGTTTAAGGATATTAAACTGCTTATCCCATTTAGAAGTTTGTACTTGCCAAGGGAACCCAATGCTATTGAGAAGCTCAATTCGGTTAGCAATTAATATACCTTTTCTATAGTCTTGTCTTTGTGTTGAACACCAATGACCTAAATTGTTGCCTTCTGGAAATTCTGTGTGTAGTGAGGGCCATTCATACGGATTTGATCGCTGAAATTCTTTAAGCAAATTGAACTGAAACATCCATGATGATGAGCAATTGGTAATAATATCATCAATGATTTTAATTCTTAAAGCATCACCAAACTCAACACCAATCGTAACAGGTAAATCAATAACTATTTTACTTAGCCTAGATGGGCTCTTATATGTCCGCTTGCCAAGCTCTAAGCGTATTGTATCAAGTTCTTCTGCAAGTACATCATCATGGGCTCTTAATGCTTTAACAACACGCCATACAGTCTTAAAGGATGATTGCTCAAGAGCCAGGACCTCGTCTGTTATGGTATCGACAAATACGGGAATGAGGATGGTTCCTATTTTCTTGGCAGAATTTTTTGGTTTTCTTATAACGCGACCAACGGCTTGAACAATATCAATCTCTGATCCTTTAGGATCAATAAAGGCAATGCCTTCAAGCTCTTGAACGTCTACACCCTCAGACAAGCATCGTACGTTGGCTAGAATTGCCGCACCTCTTGGCATTGGTTCTTTGAAGCGCTTTAGAATTTTGCTGCGATCAGATTGAGGGATATCGCTGAATATGGTGTCGCTAAAATTTATTGTAGGGCGTTCGTTTTCAGGAAGAAGTGAAAGAGCCTTTGGCAAAGAATCAATAAATGCCCGTGCACTTTTTGTGCGGCTATGAAAGCTTATGATTTTGGTAAGATTATATTGCTTGATCGCCTTTGCTACCATGAGCTGGCTTGCAAGTGTTCGTGCATCAGTTTCGTGATCATCAAATGCTACAAAGCGTCCTCGTTCTGCATACTCCTGATATGTCTTATTATCAATCACAGATACGATAACTTGGTAATCACTTAATAAACCATCTTTGATCGCATCAGAAAAGAGGAGCTGATGGAATATTGGACCAAATTTGTCATGATCATCCATTGAGACTATCTCATAATCACACTCTTTCGCCGTATTTTTTACACGGTCGGTAAAAATTTTATGAGTCGCCGTCATAAATAACTTACGTTTTGTTCTGATAGCTTCTTTATCAACGATGGTTGCAAAGTCACTGCTTGCAGGTCCTGCGCAACGATGAGCTTCATCAGCGATAGCTAAATCAAAACTTAGTGACGGATCTAGTTTGCATGCCTTAGCAATAACGGGAGATGAGTGGTAAGTAGAAAAAATAACCTTAGGACCTGGTGTGCGTGATAGCTCTTTCACAATATCGTAAGCGCTTGTGGTTACCGGAAATCCTAGCTCAGCTGAATGCAGGATAGTCTGACTATCAGAGTCATCATCGCCGCGCTTGCTGACGGTGGTATCAGAGCACACAAAAATAGGATAAAAATTAAAAGCTTCGCTGTTAAAGCTCGACCATTCACGATACAGCTGTGCAACCAATGAGATAGAGGGCACAAGGACAAGCGTAGTATTACTCTTGAGACGTTCAGCCAACCATAAGCCGACTAAGGTTTTACCTGTGCCGCATGCCATGTAAAGCTGCCCGTATGATGATTGCTCAAAGCCAGTGATGATATCTTTGAGGACGAGCGCTTGATGTGGCCATGGACTGCGCACTTCTTTTGTTGCAGGAGTAGTGGGATTATGTATAGCTTGGGACCAATCAACAGCAGATTCTTCAAGATGATCCAGAAGACATAAGCCTACAGGTTTTTCTTGCCCCGATATTACTTCTTGTGGGTTGGGGCCAAGGTTATTTGTTGTGGCAATAAGCAGCCTGAACGAGATAGTTTTTCGAGATGATTCGCTAAGGAAAGTATCGACATCATTCTTCGTTATGTAGTAACCCTCATCGTATGCCTTTGCTTGGATGGCCCAATGCTCACCATTGTGTGTTTCAGCAATTAAATCAATTCCTTTGTCTCTGCCCCAGCAGCCAGGCCAATCATTCCATAGCCAGACTTTTTTGATTTGCATTGCATAGCTGGGGTCATTTTCTAAGAACCACTTGCAATAGAGCTCAAAGGCTTGGCCCCTTTTTTTAGGCGATAGGGATGAAAGATGGTCTAGGACTGTATTAAAATTAGGCATTTACATAACCACCAGCATTATAATGAGAGCTTTCTATTTACATCTATTCAGCATGACCCATTTAGTAGTTTCAATCAACTGGCTATATATTGTATAAAATCAAGCACATGGAAGGTTTATTTACTATTATGAAAAAAGATCTGACGATTTGACTTTAAGCGTTCGCGCCCCTTATGCTAGCTACCAACATTTAAGAAGGCTGCAAGTTTTTGGTGCGTTAAAGCTTGCTGTTTTGTAAGTAGATTGTTGACGCTTATGGGTGCCAAAAAAATTATTTTAAGGAGGTAGTATGATCAGCCAGAAACGTAGTAGTGATAAGTATGAAGAATTTTTTCTTATATATGAGCATGCAAAATGTTTGGGCATATCAAGCGCATTGATAGAAACACCTATTAATTCTGTGAGCGAAAGACAACTCAGGAATGGGCAAAGTATACCCGATGCGCTTTTCCTGCATAATGGTGCAAAAATTTGGGTCGAATCAACGACATTTTCACGGTGCCAAGCAATGCGGGTAGCAATGGGTGAAGCGCAAAAAAAGATAGGAGAATATCAGGGACTTAGGATGGGAATCCCTCCCGGCGAATGGGGTTTAGCATGGGATGAGCTGCGTAAGGCGATTTCAAAAAAACTCAAAAAAGATTACAGCCAGTTTGCCGAACTGACACAAAGTCATCCCATGGGTCATTTAATAGTTGCATATATGATAGAAGATCCTTTTTTAACTGTGCAGGGTTTTCTCCATTTCATTGAGTTAGTTAGCGATGAGTACGTTCTCTTTAGCTGGGAAATCGACAAGGGCCAGTTTGAGGCAATTAGTGTTATGGCTTTTGTTCCTAATTATAATAAGGGCTGTTGGGAATGGGTTACTGTCAAGATTGCAGATAAAGATACAATGTGCCGCCTAAAAGAGTGGCGGTTAAGAAAAGATCAGTTGGTTTATAGACTTCTAATGAGTTTGATAGTATAAAAACCTGATCGTAAGAATTACAGTCTTTCTGTTATGCCTGCAAAATCATGGTATAATGGGTGTATGAGAATCAAAATTAATATTATTACATTATCCTTACTATCCTGTCTGCTACCACTAGCACCCACCACTTGCCGTGCGAGCGCCAGCATTGCCATGAGCGGACATGCAATGATCGCATTGGCAAAAACAGACGCAGGCACCTGGACAATAAGAAGCATCCAACCAAGCTTAACGCACATGGCGGTAACTATTGATGGCTTTGCATGCTGGCATACGCCCAAACATGTCAGGTCCATTCACTCCTGTGCGCATGGATGGTGTGATGATGTTACCGTCATGCTGGACGGTGATCTTTACCAAAGATGATATGAACTGGGAAGTGCAGCTGAGGATGGGTGTTACTTTCTAACAGCATCATTACGGCGTGCACGAGCTGCTTGCACTTACCATCAAAGTGCATATAATAGTTTTTAGCTTTGTAAAAGTTTTTCCCAAAAGAAGAGAGAGTAGTATCATGAAACCCATGCAATATACCATATCCTTGTCGTATAGTACGACCTTGATTGCGTGGCTCTCGTCTTATCATTCATGAGCAAGCGACCGTGTTACACACGCGGTAAGCGAAGCCACATCCTTACAAGAAAACTGTTTTTTACTTCCCCCAATTTTTATTTTAGATCTGCTTTCACGCGTTGAGAGTACGATCAGGTATGTTAGTAGTATGAATGAAAAGATTCCACCAGGCAGCTTTGTGCTGTCTGCCGATGAGTTGAAGCGGATGGTTGCCGTTTTTGAAATTTTGTTTGCGGTTGAAAAGAGAGTGGCACGGGATGCCAAGGTTGCCGTTGCTCATGCAAGCAGCTCTGTCATGCAACAGCGATCCAAAGAAAAGGCAAGGCGCAAAAAAGTAGGGCTTACCTACGATATAAGGATCTTGCCTTTCTTTGAAAGTATTTTATCCTGTATCAGCAAAACCGTCATGAGGATGATGGTGTGTGGCAGTTATTAACAACACGTACCGTATGATCATGATTTTTAAAGATACAGGGACGCAGCATATGATCGACACCATAGTTCTCACGTTACCGCAAGGCATGTACACCATTAGCGATCCTGACCGGTTTACACCATCAGCAGCATGGGCGTGCGCTGATGCATTCAAGCCACGTCATGCGCTAGTATCAAAACAAAACCGGACCAAGAAGGAACTGCTCAAGGGCGTCTACAAACCGCGTCTTACGTTGTCCAATAGAATTGATCGGCAAGGTGTGCGTGAGATTACGCTGAAAATTGAGCTATCATTGCCCAAGCTTTTGTTTGGTAACAACTTTGCTGAACTGCGCTTTAAAGATTTTACGCCGGTAGCAGACAAGCTCGTTGCTGTGTTGGCCGGCATGGGAGTTGTCACCACCGCTCAGCTGCTGGCTCAAGCGCCGGTGTCTACGGTGCACTACTCAAAAAACTTTCGTCTGACCGACGGCTCAACGCCATTTCACTACATCAACAAGATCAAAGAGGCCAACGTCAAGCTGTCGCTTGATATTAATCAGACTGACTACCGCAATGCCGGTCACAGTTATAAGTGGCATTGCAACGCATACGAGGTTGTGTTTTACGACAAGATTAAAGATCTTGCAACATCACAAGTCAGTGCCAAGCGCGCAATCGAGCCTGATGGCGCCTTGCAGGTGAAATTGCTAGACACGTTACGTAAGCGCAGCAAGCTTGAGGTGCTTCGTATGGAAGTGCGTTTAAACAAACGCCAGAAGATCAAGCAGCTGTTTAAGCAGTTGAACATTACGGCGGACATTACCTTTAAAAAATTATTCAAGCCCGCGATCGCCAAAAAAGTTTTGCTACACTATCTTGATCAGCTTGAATGCAAACGATTGGTCTTGCTTGATGCGCGCGTGACTAATGACAAGGCATTACTTGCAGAGCTGATCATTAATAATCCTGATCTTGGTCCCAAGCAGATCATGCAGATGTTTGGGCTTAGGAAGGCGCTTGATGTTGTCAGCCCGCGGGAACTGCGTGTCATGTTTTCCAGGTGCAGTGTCAGGAGTTGGTATCGGCTCATGACTGATGCACAGAAGGTTAAGCTGCCCAATGCACATTCACCGTTGCGGGTGCTGCGGGAGCAGCTGGTGAAGTTTGAAATTATAAAAAATATTTAAGCCTACTTAAAGGAATTCATGCAAGAATTATTGGACCTTGTTAATCAAGATGATCATGTCATTGGCCAAATGCTTCGCTCGGAAGTTCATGCGCAAAAACTTTGTAACTACCGTGTTGTTAATGCATTCATTATGAATGATAACGGTGAATTATGGATACCAAGAAGAACCAAAGATAAAGATCGTTATCCACGCTATCTTGATGCCAGTACTGCGGGACATGTTATGGCTGGGGAAACGTATCAAGCGGCTTTCGTTAGAGAGCTCATGGAAGAGGTGCGTATTGATGTAGCTTCAACAGCATATATTTTTATGGGAGCATTAAATCCTTTTACGCATCAGACGGGGGCCTTTATGGAAGTTTACCTCATTAAATCTAATGATATTCCAGATTATAATCCCGAAGATTTTATTGAGTACTACTGGCTTACGCCGCATGATTTGCTAAAAGCAATAGAGAAGGGTGAAGCCGTTAAGCCAGACTTACCTATTATCATGAAAGAGTTATTTCTAAAAAGTTAATTCTCAGCCGTGCATTTTTTCATAATGCGTCGTGTATTGGTTCTCGCCTCCTACTTTTCCCTAGAACCGCTTTCATTTTCTGCTACACTAGCAAGGTTTTAAAATCATACCTATTCTACGTGGAGCATACATCATGAAAGCCATCCTCATCGCACGTGTCAGCACTGAAGAACAAAAAGAAGCCGGGCTATCATTGCTTGCCCAAGAAGCACGCCTGGAGAAGTACTGCCAGAACAAAGGCCTTACCGTTCTGAAGAGTTTCAGCTTTGATGAGAGTGCATATAAGAACCAGCGTGAAGAATTTGATAGGATTTTAGACTTTGTTCTTGAGCAGCAAGACACTATTGCCGTCTGCTTTGATAAAGTCGACAGGCTCTCACGCAACGTGTTTGATAAGCGCGTGTCGTTGCTGTACAACCGGGCACTGACCGGCGCAATAGAGTTACACTTTGTTTCAGATGGCCAAACCATCAACAGCAATATCTCTGCGGTAGAAAAATTTCAGTTCGGTATGAGTCTTGGCCTTGCAAAGTATTATTCAGATGCAATCAGCGACAACGTGAAGCGCGCCTACGAGCAAAAATTACGTAAAGGTGAATGGCCAGGACCGGCGCCGCGCGGTTATACAAACGTAACTAAGCCGGATGGCAAAAAAGATATTATCGTTGATGAATACATGTCGCGCATTGTGCAGAAAGCCTTTGAACTCTACGGGACGGGTGCCTATTCAATGGATCTGCTCTGCCAAAAAATAAACACTGATTATGGCGTGAAGTGGTCCAAGGGTTCTATCGAATCGATTTTTAAAAATCATTTTTATTACGGCATCATGGTGTGCAAGGGCGTTAAGTATCAACATGCCTATCCGCCACTGATTACCAAAACACTCTTTGATCAGGTCCAGGCACACAAGGCCGGCTTTAATAAAAAGCCGTACAGATATGCAGGTAAGCCGTATATCTATCGAAGCATGATACGGTGTGGGCACTGTGGGCTATCTATAACGCCTGAACAGCACAAAGGGTTTGTGTATTACCATTGCACGCAGTACAACGGCAAGCATGGTGGAAAATGGTTGCGGGAAGAGGAGATCACCCGGCAACTGGGTGCTATTTTTAAACGCCTGCAAATGCCTAAAGAGGTGTATGAGCAGACAATTGAGTCACTTAATCAGGTACATCACGATAAGGTTGAATTTCAGACGCTACACTTCAATACGCTCACTGAAGAGAGGAAAAAAATAACCGCCCGCTGTGACAGATTGTACATGGATCGGCTTGATGGGAGAATTACTGAGAGCGACTATGACAGATATTACCAGACCTTCCGTGATCAACTTGTCGATATTGATACCCGTTTAAGCATGTTGCAAGAGGCCGAAGATAATTACTATATTACGGCAAAACACTTTCTGGCAGTGTGTTTTAACGCATATGATTTATTTTTGAGTTCTGAAGTTGATGAAAAACGCCAATTGCTGAAATTGATACTATCGAACTTGACGTTAGTTGATGAAAACCTGCACTACGAGGGGCATAAGCCGTTTGATTTGGTTCTGAAATATGGTGATTGTAAGAAGTGGCTCCACGGCCTATCTACACTTCGAAGACTCAATTGGAAGAGTATACAGCAAAATATGGTTTTGTTAATGAGGCCTGCAACACCTTGCACGAGTTAAGCAGCAAAAGCATTACAAGCCTATTTATCAATCTCAGGGTATTTTTCAGGATCCTTAAGACAATACATCTCGCCAAAGCCGCCTTCTGGGTGTTCTGCTTTTATAACAAACATGCGGTCATCAAAACCCCCTCGCTCACGACGTTTTGTCTCTTGAGCACTTACAACTTCATTCCATGAAATGCCGCCTGCCGCGCATAGGGCGTTCATTACTTCCAGAACATCCGCAAGTTCACCGATCAATTCATTGTGTGATTGTGCTGCAAACACTTCCTGGGCTTCTTCGAGCATTTTTAAACGCAATTGCTTCTCATACTGGGCATCATCGAGGCGCTCCCAATGAATCTTTGAGCCTGTTTGTTCCATAAGACCTACGGCTTTATCTCGCCATAATTTGTTCTGTGAAAATGTACGCATTTTTGTTAGATGTGCCATAGTTGCTCCATGTTTATATCAGAACCAAATTTTAGACCTCTAATTCTTAAAATCATCTTCCCCTCTGTAATAAACTCAGGCGCTCGCTCACACACTAGCAACCAAAAAAGGCATATGAAGCTTTTGTATGATAAGCCCAATAGCGGTCTCCATACGACCAATGCCAATACTCTGTAGGATAATTTACAAACCCAACTTTGATTAACACATCAGACATTATAATACGATACTTTTTTGCTTGAGCAGAGATTTTTGTAGAGCTCGTTTGACAAAGCGAGCCATCTAAGTCTTTCATCCAGTCCCCCACATTTATTCCCATATCTACAATCTCACCTTTTTCATTAATTAAATAAATATCAATAGCAGCTCCTGAACCATGGGGCGGTATATTACGAGATCCATCAAGATTTATTACTGGAGAGACAAATTTTGTTGTCTCTATAAAAAGCTCTTCGTAACTCCAAGCAGCATACTTTTTTTTTAGCTCACTATAACGATCATTAAAAATTTTTTCTTGTAATTGTAAACTGCGATAGCCTTCGTAAAGACAAAACTTTAAATTGCTGGGTAGTAACTTTTGTGCTTCTAACAATTTCTGATAAACACTCTGTCTTACTTTTGTATAGTCTGTATTATTAGGGATTTCTGGAGAAGGCCCAAACGCAATGCTGTTTTGATCTCTTAAGTCAATAAATGGATCGTGATTTTCTTTTATAGGTATAATTAGAATTCGAGGATCACTGATTAACATGATATCACTTTCAATGCATAAAAGAGCTTGTGTATATAATAATATTGTCAAAATAATAAGGCTTTTCCGTATCAAAGATTTGTTTATTGGGTGTATCATGATTTTTCAATTATCTCCGCAGTCAGATTACCTGATTGGCATGCTGCTTCCATTGTTCCTGGAACATCAAGCAATGTTGAAACATGTTCTCCAGCAAAATAAAGTTGTTGATCAATTGGAGCAAAAAGAGCTTTGACTGTTACGTTATTATATTTCTGCAAAGCAGTAAGCAATGTCTCTTGCCCCGGCGCAATGTACGAATATGTGCCTTGAGCAAATGGATCATTGGGCCAACTATATCCAACTGGACCAGAATATCTAGCAAATGATTCATCACGGGCCATAGTTGGGGTCTCCTGGGGTAAAGAATTTTGTTCAAATCCACAGGCAAGAAGCGGTGCAGCTTGAGCATACGTTTGAGCAATGGTGTGTGGCAAAAATCGACTTGCTTGCCCAGTAAAATAGAGAGTTATCATTGTTTTAGCAAACGTGAAAATACCAAGATGATCATTAACAAAGATGGTCGATGTAGGAAAATTTCCAGAAAGAGGAACGATAATTTTAGCATTGCTTCCGTTGCGAATACTCCTAATCGCTGTAAGCTTGTCTTCTGGAATAACGTTCTCGCCAAACACAATATCATTATAAACTGGACAGGGTATTGCGAGAACCAAGATGTCTGCTGTCGTTGTAGATCCATTTTTAAATGTCAGAATATATTTGCTTTGTTTATTCCTTGTGATTGATGCCAATGGCATTTCCAGATGAACTCTATCACCAAGTTTTTTGGCAAGAGCCTCAGGTAGCTTGCTGTTGCCGTCATTAATGCGAGAGAAAAAGGTATCATTGTTTTGATGAGCTGCGCAAATACCACCCTGAAGCATATGATATAACGTTTCAACATACACGCTAGATAATTGATCAACTGATGCTCCTTCATATCCAGCAAGTCTTGTACTCAGGCATATCTTTAGAGGATCATTTGATGTGAACAGTCGATCAAGCACATCACGCATGGATACGGAAGTTTTTTTAATAGCATAAAGCTGGTCTCTAAGCGTTTCTGAGTTAAAATCGTATTTTTTAATCAGTTCATGCACCGGCAACAGCATATTATTGTAATGAAAGATATGGTTGAAAGACGATGTGCTATGCAATAATTTCAATCCAAGCTCTTGTGCTAACTGCTTAATATTATCAGCACTGCCTCCATCCGCAATATTTTCTCCACCAAGTTCTGCAACGTTGCCATTAATAAAAGCTGATAATATTCTGCCCCCCACGCGATTTCTTGCTTCATATACATGGATATCAAGACCTTTATTATAAAGGCGATATGCTGTTGTCAAGCCGGCAAGTCCAGCTCCAATTATAACAATTTTCTGGTTGACCTGATTTTCAGTCATATTTTGATACCGATCCAATGCTGCCATATGATTAAAAATTAAAAAAAGATAAAAAAATATACACATTCTCATTGGATTTATCATGGTTGCTCCACATTCATAATCATTGTATAGTTAAAGAAGTATACACAAAATGTGGTAGCTACTCAAATTACGGATATTTATGAAGCTAAAAATTACACAGTTGTCACCTGGCGACTGGCAAGCATATCGAGATATACGCCTTGAAGCGTTAAAAAGTGACCCACTGGCATTCGGTGGCACATATGAAGAGGAATGTGAGAAAACAGAGGCGCAATGGCGTAGTTTTATGGCCAATATGTGGTTTGCGCTGGCAGATGATAATGTTGTTGGCATGATAGGCTTATTACGCGATACCGGCTTTACAGGCGGCCATCGAGCACATCTTATTTCCATGTGGGTTAAGCCAGCATATCGCGGACAAGGAATAGGCAAGCAATTGGTGCAATACCTGCAAGAACTTGCGAAGACATGCAGCATACTCAAATTCTATTTGCATGTGACAAGCACACAAGAGGCTGCTATTACGTTATACGAGTCAGTTGGTTTTAAAAAAGTTGGAGTGCTTAAAAGGCATACTCGTGATGAGAATAATTATTACGACACATATCTCATGGAATGGCATGCTAAATGAAAACGTTGCATATAATTGTGCTTGGTGTATTGTGCTGTCCGTTGTTTATTTGTGCGATTGTTATATCCCCCTATTTTTTTCCCGTACACTTCCCACAACCTACCGGACCTTTTGGCGTTGGAACGCAAACGCAGTGTCTCACCATGCCGCATGAACAAGAATGGCATAGTCCTCATGCTGATCAAAAGCGTGAGCTTGTTATTCAATGGTGGTACCCAACAGATAAGAAAGTACGTAAGGCAACTATGCCATGGGCTCCAGAATGGGTTGCCCTCTTAGAGAGACATCATAGTATTTGTAAGCTTCTTGCATTAGACAACATATATACATACGCCCAAGAGCATGCACCGCTAGCAACAGCAAATGGCCATTATCCCGTTATTATATACTCTCATGGGCTTGGGCATGGTGTTCTTAATGATAATACGGCATTGTGCGAAGAGCTTGCTAGCACTGGATATGTTGTGATAAGTGTTAGTCATCCGTATGCAAGCGCTGTGGTGCGGTTTCCTGATGGACGAGAAATTAAAAATACTATCAATACTGACGTATTACCCTATACAGAGCGACAAACCTTGGCAACAAAGGAGATGGAGTTGTGGATTACGGATATAAGATATGTCCTTGATTATCTTGAAACACTTGCTACTCACCATACGCCATCGATCATTTTTAATGGTCATTTAGATCTACGGCACATTGGTATCTTTGGCCATTCATTTGGTGGTGCTGCGGCCGTTCAAATGTGCCGCCGTGACCATCGTTGCAAAGCATGTATTAATATGGATGGCAAGCTCTATGGTCAACAGCCAACGTCACCATTTCATAAACCATGTATGTTGTTGCTTGCCAGTGAATCGATAAAGCCATCATCATTATCTGAACAAGAAATTCTTAAGCGCTATCAAACTCATGAAAACTATGAAGTTTCATGTAAAGAGCATGGGCCAGCATTCGATGAACTGGTATGTGCCATAGGTAGAGATGCCTATAAAATCACTATTAACGGTACGGGGCATGGGGCTTTTTCTGATCTAGCGCTTGTCAAAAAACATTCATTGCTTATGCGATTGTTACCTATGGAAACGGGATTGCTTAATGTGAGCCGTTCCCATGAGATTATTAAGGCATACGTTTGTGATTTTTTTGATAGGTACCTGAAAGGAAAGAGCTCAGCATTGTTGGATAATCAGATAGCACGATACCCAGAGGCTGAAATTCGGTCATATAAGAGCATTGAATAGGGGGCACATTGATGAAAAAAGTTTTTTGGGAAAATCCCTACCAACATACATTGATAACACGTGTTACATCGGTGCATGGTAACGAAGTGTTTTTTGATGAAACCATAGCCTATTCTTTTGCGGGAGGCCAAGAAAGTGATAAAGCAACAGTAAATGGAATTCCTATTGGTGGCTCTCGCATGGAAGGCAATCTCATTTATTACACACTGCCAGCTGGCCATAACCTATCGCAAGGTGACACAGTTACCATGATCATTGATTGGCCAAGGCGCAATCGTCTCATGCGCTTACATTTTGCAGCAGAGTTAGTGCTTGAAATTGTAACACAGAAGTTTCATCTCGAAAAAGTTGGTGCTCATATTGCTGAAACAAAATCACGTATTGATTTTAAATCTGATACCAATATCTCAACGGTCTTTGATGCGATTTTGACCGAGTACAACGCTATTATCAATAATGATTTACCTATTGAAAAGGGTTATTCAGACCTTGCCAATCAGCGTCGCTACTGGAAAATTGATGGCTTTGCGCAAGTGCCATGTGGAGGTACACATGTTAACTCTACTGCAGAGGTTGGCTATGTAGTGCTCAAGCGTGAGCGGCCGGGCAAGGGTATTGAGCGCGTTGAGATTAGGCTTGTTGATGACACCGCATCTTCGGTGTAGCCGTACTTTTTTTGCTAGAGACACGCTAATATGATATGATCATTGCAATGATCATATCACTATATTGGTTATGTCTAAAGAAGCAAAAAGGGGCGGGTATGGAAAAAGATCTGAATCAAATCACTCAACAGGATACTGCTGGTCAAGCAACTACAACAACTGTTACCTGGGAAGCCAAGTGGTGGGGTGATCGAAGAGCTATTGAGACTGAACGTGTTAATTTGCTACGTGAAAGGGGTGCTAAAGAGAATGTGCCACTTACGTATGAACAGGACCATGATCCAAAGAGTGGACAAACTAACGTAAGACCCCAGCTTGATATAGGTCAATCGACCATTAAGGATGATGCGTTATTAAGCCAAGCAACTCTGTGTGCCGCATTTGGGTCAGCAAACAGCGCGTATCTTGCCATGGCATCAAATCAAGTAATCAACGCCCAATTTTCTGGCCAGTGTAAGGATGCTGCTAGCCTTGCCACTGCTACCGTAGGAGCTCTTGTCTCTATGAATCCCCAAGACATTATAGAGGGTCAGCTATGCAGCAGGTTGTTAGTGCTTGCAAACCAATACAATGAGTACATGAGAAGAGCTGCATTACCGGATCAATCTACCGATGGGGCTGAGAGAAACATTAATCGTGCTACCAAGCTTATGCGTTTGTACAACGAGACGCTTGATACTTTGAGCAAATATCGTCGTAAAGGTGAGCAACGAGTGGTGGTACAACATGTTAATGTGAATAACGGTGGTCAGGCAGTAGTGGCTGGTCATCTTGACCGGGGCGAGGGTTCAGCAACAAAAAGTGAAGGTGTACCCCATGCCAATTAATTCAAGCGTACAGCTCTGTGGTGCCAAGGCTAGACAGAACAATCATCAACCATGCCGCCAGCCAGCAATGCGCGCTAAAAATCGATGTAGGTTGCATGGTGGCAAAGCAACTGGACCAAAGACATTAGCTGGCAAGAAGCATGCTGCTCAAGCGAATCTTAAATACGGTCGCTACACAAATACAGCAATCCTTGAAAGAAAGTACATGCAAGAGCTGATGCGCTGGAGAGATGATCTTCATGAACTCAGTTAAAGCGCAAACAATACATAAGCAGCTGTGGGATCAAACTAATTATCGTATCACGACAGTGCCCTCGCAGACAAAACTTGTTAGCAAGCAAGGGCTTCTAAAATCATGGAAGTCTCTTGATACTGATTTGACCTTTCTGGAAGGGATCGCCATTGCCTTGGTAGATTGGCTTGATGATGATGAGAGTGCGCTAACAATAACACAATTTCTTGTCCTTAAGCGGATTCTTCCAACCCAGTGGAAGCGATGGCTAGAGGCGTCTGAAGATCTACGCAATGCGCGAGAGTTTGCCATGATGGTTATTGGTAATCGCCGTGAAATCGGCGCCCTTACCTTTCGCCTCAACGCAAACATGATGATACAATCAATGCCAATGTACGACGATGACTGGAAAGAGCTTACTGTGTGGCGGGCGGGACTTAAGAATATGGGTAAAGAAGAAAGCCGTGGTTCGGTTAGAGTTATGGTAGAGGAAATACCAAGCTCACCATCAGCGCCAGGTAAAAGGTAGTAGGTCTTGCAGTATGGCCCGTATACTGCAGAAGAAAGCAATGTGAAAATGTAAGTGTATGTTGGCTATGATGGCACATATGATTGATCTGATGAGGTCGTGTAAAGATGAACTTTAGGGACAATTTTTTACATGTATCCTTTGTCTGTGGGAGAGGATAGCTCATCATCATCATTCAACAAATATTTGAGATTGTATTTTTTAAGTGATGCAAGCTCCTTAGCTAGGTTTCTAGGATTAATAATTATTGGAAGCTCTTCAAGAATTACGGGCCACTCTCTGCGAGCGATCGTATCAGTTTTATGGTTTTCAAATAAGATAGCTACAATCTGGCCTTTTATGCTTACCTTTGTACCTTCAAAAATCTTTGCTGTTGTATATCTTTTACATTTAGTATCAACTTGTATAAGTTTGCCAGGTTGCGCCTTTGTGATTTTTTCTATCAAATTCCACCGCTCAGAGATACTATTGTCTAGTTTTCTTTTTGATGGAGTGCTTTTCAAGATATATCCCGTTGTCTCTTCACCCTTTGTCCATACAATAAGTAAAAGCCAAAGCTTTGTACCATGTAGATCCTTACCAACGAATGATGCTTCAATGGAATAGGGGCTTGTTGTATTAACTGGTATTTGAGGGGAGATGCGTGGCTTTTGGTTGGCAAGATTTTGATATGTATACAAATCATAGCACAGGATCTCGAGGGCTCCTTTCAGGCTTTTCAAATTTAGAAAGCCGTCACTGTTTGTGTTGGTATCTGTTCCTGGCTGCCTAACATTGGATATTCTAACGTTGTGCATTTCAACCCAGAATTCATGATGCTGTATAGAATCCATTGGGTATTGCTGTAGAAGTTTATGATTCTCATAATCTGATTCATTAAACGGAAGGTCTGAGGTTTGCCAGTATTTTGCTGCGAAAAAAAGTAATGCAAAGGCATACCACGGTTTGTCTGCTGAAGAAAGGTCATTAAATTCTGCAAGAGCGCCTTCTTTGCTCCATCGGTGCTGTAAGTCATGATCAGTCTTATTTATCTGCGGCATAACTTTGTCAAAAAGTATCCTGAAGCTCTCATACCCTGTTGCTGCGATAGATTGATCCGCAAGATTACCAAGTTCAGCAAACGGCTTTTTTAGACGCTTTGAATAAAAATTTTGTGAACCTGGCATGTTGTCTCATCACTCTATAAAACCTTACAAAAGTATAATCTTAACCTAAAGGCGTATTGTTGGCTAGTGCTAAGCATCGAATGATACAACAATTGCTCAAGAAAAAATTCCCGACGATTTCCCGTATCTTGACAAGATAAATTCCTGCGTATTTCCCACCAGGCGGCAATGGGCTGTCTTTCCATTAATCTATTACCATGCATTACAAAAAAAATATCACCGACCCTTATCTTCGTTTAACCACTATAGCAACTGCGGAAGATGCAGCCCTCTTTGCCTTCTTCGCGCTGCTCCATAAAGTTGATCAGCGAAATAGGCGGTTAGTTGGTGATGGTAATGGTAGTCGAAAAGAAGAATGTATGGTGCGCTCAGCCAGTGTGGCTAAGCCAAGTAGTTAAAAAAAATAAAAAGGCCGACATGAATCGGCCAGAAAGTGAGTTTGTTATGTCTTATTTTAACAGAGATAAAGATTTAGCACAAAGCAGGAACATCGATTTACCTGGCTATTTTGAGAAAGATATGCGTGGAGCCCTTCATGATCTTACTACAACAAAGCTAATGCTTCTTGCGCAACGAATTGAGCTTGGTTATGGATCGTTCACTATAAAGGCGTTTTTAGATGTTGTGCCAGCAATTGATGATGAAAATGCAGCTGAAATCATAGTACAACAAGCAAACCTAATGATTCTTCGTGCAACTGAAAATGCTTTATTACGCGAATGTATTGAGATAAAAGGGAGATTGCTAGAGGCTATCCGCCAAATTAATAGGCATGGGAATGTATCACCTGCTCGATTTGTTGGAGTAAAGAAATGATTGCCAGAAGGTGAGGTTCTAGACCTATGAAATAGATGGTATGAAAATAGAAAAGGGCCAAACTTCCGTTGGCCCTCAAAATAAGGATTTATATGGATAATATTAGCAAAAATAAGCTTCCCAGGCAATCAAAAGAGAAGATGGGCCGTAATGGCTTGGAAGGGGTACGCATTGCTTTAGATGAGCAAGAGCAGTTGCTTATTCAACAAAAGGAGGCCCTAGGATTTGGTTCTGAGGTAACAGTCGAATGCTTTTTGTCTATCATGCCATGTGAGGAGTATGGCCAAGCTGTAAACTCGCAGATCCTTGAACTACAGGCCAAGTTTAGTGACCTGGAAGAGCAAAGAAAGATGCTTGGCGTAGAGGATTTGGTTGTTGATGAGCTAAACAAAAAGCATGCGATAGTGCGTATTGATCAAACCTATATTCTTACTGACAAGGACAATGATTTATTTGGAGGTAAGGACTTTGCGCTTGAAAGTAGGCCATCATTCCGTCTTTATTACGAGGATGAGATAGTGCTGTGTCATGATGGGAAGATGCGATCGAAGGCTGATATTTGGCTGAAGAGCCCAAGGCGTCGCAAGTATGCGGGGATCACCTTTGACCCTAAGGTCATTGGTGCAGTAGATGGGCGCTACAACATATGGACGGGTTACGCTATAGAGCCTGCGCAGGGCGATTGTTCGTTGTACTGGGCGCACGTCAAAGATAATATTTGCTCTGGTAACGAAGCAAGCTACAAGTTTGTTCGCAAGTGGATAGCATATGTTTTTCAGTACCCTGATGTGGTACATACAGCATTAGTCATTATTGGTTCGCAAGGAGTTGGGAAAAATAAATTTATTGACCCTCTAGGATTTCTTTTGGGGCCGCATTATATAAAGTTAAGTAGCTTATTTGAGCTGCTGTCACACTTTAACGCCCATCTCAAGAACGGCGTACTCATTAATGCAAATGAGGCTCTGTGGGGCGGTAATAAAAAAGAAGCAGGTGCGCTAAAGGCGATGATAACTGAGCAAACGTGTCTTATCGAAGCCAAGGGTAAGGATCCAATTGCACTTCGCAACTATAAGCACCTCGTTATAACGAGCAACGAAGACTGGCCGGTTGACCTTGATGCTGATGACCGCCGGTGCCTTGTCTTAAAGGTCTCTGACGCCCACAAGGAAGATACGGTATACTTTGCGGCTATGCAAAATCAATTGGAAAATGGCGGGTATGCGGCACTTTTGTATGATCTGCTTAACGAAGATTTGACTGGGTTTAACCCACGAAAGTTGCCGATTAACACAGACTCATTTGCCATAAAGCTACGTAGTGCAGGCTCAACTGACAGGTACCTTTATTATGTTTTGTGCGAAGGCTTTTTTTATGCTGGTGATGACTTGCCAAGTCTGGATCAAGGATGGGACGACATTTTTATCGATATGTTATACGACTTTTATTCGAAATGGTGTATCAGCAGTAATGAAAAGCAGGTAACTAAAAATATTTTCTGCCAAAAGTTTAAAGAGCGCATTCCCTCAATAACAATATCCAGACCAGGCAGCGGTAAACGCCCCAGAAAATATCGCGTTCCAAGTATTGATGTAGCCAGAAAGGAATTTAGTAAGGCTTACAGGGTAGGTGAAGAAATTTGGCATGATGACGATTCAGGTCCAGGCGCAAATGAAATTTAGTCCAAGGAGAGTCCAACCTGCCCTTTCTCGGAAACCACGTCTAAGACGTATAAGTCCAGTCGGTCCAACTGGACAAGTGTTTTTTATGTTCACAAAAAATCATTGTCTATTTTCTTGTGAGATCAAAATCTATGGACAAGCTGGACAGGTGGACATACATGGAGCAGGACACGATTCCCAAGAAGGTTGTTGGTGGACTGAGGTTGGTCTGTTAAATAATGTAGTTGGACTAGTTATACTTTAGGAGAATTAAGATGATCTTACTTGAATTGGCTCGTGAACGTGGGCTTGAGCCTAAGTGGGCGGCCTCTACGCATGGTGGTGAATATCATTCAGCATGCCCTGAGTGTGGTGGCAGGGACCGCTTTTTTATACAGCCGAATAGAATAATGAGTAAATGTGTAGGCTATTATTGTTGTCGTCAGTGCAATAAGCATGGTGATGCCCTCCAGTTTTGCATAGATTTCTTAAAGCTTTCGTTCGAGCTTGCTGCTCAGCGTATAGGAGTTACTCTACCAGATAGATCCTATCGGGTATCATCGCCGGCGCAAGTAAGAAAACCTCAAGGCCTTGTGCCACAATCAGTTAAGGCACCGCCAAAGATATGGGTGAATAAGGCGAAGGCATTTGTTGATTGGGCTAGTAAAAATATCATGGAGCAGCCTGATGTTTTAAAGTATCTGGCTAATCGAGGAATCCCCTTAGAAGCTGTTGAGCGATACAAGATTGGTTGGAATCCGCAAGACGTACAACGTCGCCTTGGTGACTGGGGATTGGAAGTGGATGGTGAGAAGCAGTTGTTCTTAGCAAAGGGCTTGGTGGTGCCAACAATAGAATCCAACGGCGATGTAATGCGCATTAAGATACGGCGACATGATTATAAAGATGGTGATACATTGCCAAAGTACATGGCTGTATCAGGGAGCATGAGTGGCCTCAATATTATTGGTTCAACGAACAGGAAGATGTTACTTGTTGTTGAATCGGAGTTAGATGCCTATGCCGTTCATAGTGTTGCTGGCGATGTAGCTTTTGCGATTGCCGTTGGTAGCAATATAAAGAACCCAGACAATGTAGCAGACCACTACGCCAAAGCCAGCCAACATCTTTTGATTTGTTATGACAATGATAAAGCCGGCAGTGCGATGCTAGCAAAGTGGCAGCGGCTCTATGCCCATGCCAAAGCATATCCTACGCCAATGGGAAAAGATATCGGTGAGGCTATTGCACTTGGGCTCGATGTTAGGCAATGGATAATAGATGGTTAAGGTAGCTGAAAACATCGATTTTTACGCTATAAATGCATTGTTTTGTTAGTTGTGATAATCTCTTTAATGCCTATCAATAGGACTATGACATTATGAAAAAAATTAATGAGTACATTAACATAAAAGAAGCAGCCCACGTTCTTGGTGTTACCCCTAACACGCTCAGAAATTGGGAGCAGGCTGAGAAAGTTCAGGTCTACCGCAATCCAAAAAATAGCTACCGGCTGTATGATAAAGAGCACCTTGAATCATTGTTACAAGACATACGACAAACATAAAGATTATACACACCATGAAAGCAATTATACTCGCACGTGTTTCAAGTAAGGACCAGGAGGAGGGGCTGTCAATCCCCTCTCAGGTCCGTAGGCTGACCGAATACACATTCAAAAAGAATCTACAGGTTGAGCGTACGTTTCAAGTTACAGAGTCATCAAGCAAAGACATACGTAATCAGTTTGATGAGATCCTTACCTATATCGAGAAGTCAAAGGAACCGATAGCACTCGTAACAGATACCGTCGACCGTTTGCAGCGTAGCTTTCGTGAAACGCCCTTGCTGGATGAGATGCGCAAGGCAGGAAAGCTGGAGTTACATTTTTTGCGTGAGGGACTCATTATCAATAAGAGTGCTAATAGTTCCCAGCTCATGCAATGGGACATTGGTGTATTGTTTGCGTCAAGCTATGTACGTCAACTTGGTGATAATGTTAAGCGCAGTAAGGATCAGAGCATCAAAGAGGGGAAGTGGACGTTTCAGGCCCCTTTTGGCTATAAGAATGTTACGCTGCCATCAGGCAAGAAGATTATTGAGGTTGATGCATGCGCTGCACAGCTTGTTACCAAAATGTTTGAACTTTATGCGACTGGCACGTATTCATTCAGAACGCTAGCTGAGGAAATGTTAAAGCTTGGCTTGAAAAGTGCCAAGGGAAAGTTAATTTTATCCAGCAGAGTAGAGTATACGCTTAAGAACCCATTCTATTATGGCTTCATGCGCACGCGCGGGGAGCTGCATCCTCATCAGTACCCGCCAATCGTTTCTGAGTGGCTTTTTAGCCAAGTGCAAGGCGTAATGACCGGCCACAACAAAGCGCCTGTCCAGTATGCCGGCAAGCCGCTTCTTCTGCGTGGTCTGATTACATGTGGTCTTTGTGGATGTACCGTTACCGGAGACATGAAGAAACAAAAGTATGTGTATTACAGCTGCAATAATGCCAAGGGTATCTGCAAGAAGATCTGGATCCGTGAAGAGGTCCTGCTCAAAGTGCTTATGAAAAGTTTTGATAAGATGAGGCTCTCTGATGAGGACATTGCGCGGGTTGTTACCTATCTAAAGCAGGCATGCTCTACCGAGCAGGAGTTTTTTAAGTCCTCTCAGGAGGCATTACACAAAGAACTGAATAGCATTCAAAATAGACTGTCAAAGCTTATTGATATGCATCTTGATGGTGGTATTGACTCCGAAACCTATCATCTCAAACTGGAAGAATATAAGGCTCGCCAGCGAGCAATTGCAGCTGAGGTGAGCGATCATATTACCGCTGATGAATCATGCCTGATTACGGCAAAGAGAGTACTGGATCTTGCGAAGCAAGCAAAAGAGATATTCATGAGTTCGAATGTTGATGAAAAAAGGCAGTTTTTGAAATTCGTACATTCGAACTTAACGCTGAATGGTGAAAAGCTGCATCTGGAGCTTCGTGAGCCGTTCTCTACATTCGTAAAAATGGGTGATCAAACAGAATGGCTCCCTGTTGTGGGCTATCTTAGAACACATTTGCTAGAGGGCTTTCAGGTATTTGCGGCCCAAGGGGTGCTTAGTGCCTAGATACCTACGTACCGTACCATCTTATCAATATACATTAATACAACACGACCATTATACTGTTGGCGGTGATTAAAACAAGTCGCTTAAAATGCTATAATAACCGCCAGTGCTATCGTTCTGGTAATGCACATTATCTGTAAAGACGTAATGAAAAGGTAACACCATGGTATCTGAAAGATATGAACATCTCACCCAACACCTCAACAAACTGAAGCGTATTAGCAATGGTTCAAAATCGCTCAAGGATGAAGCGCTTGTACTTGCCGCTTTTGAGTTAAAAAAGCTTATTCCTCTGCCATTCCTTGCCCAGCTTATTGAGTTTATCAAAACCCAAAATAGAGATTCAGTGGTCAGGCAGCAGGAGCTTGAGGAAGATATTCTTTTTGATTTTGATACCATTACACGAGTACTTATGGGTCTGGGGGTTATTCTTAGTCAAGCTCAGGACGACCCTTTGCGCATTACCGAAAGACGAACATCGTCGTTGATTCTACAAATGCAGGCCGAGGCAGAGAGGATACCAGGATTTTTTTCAAGATACGCGGTACTACAAGATGCTGTGCGGTCCTATTATGGTAGGAGCAGGGATTTATGCGGCCCAGCATTATTGACGGTTGATGATCGTCTTGTCCACCCATACCTTCGCATACCAAACTTTGTTGCTTGGGAGCAAGAAAAAATTGATTGCTTGGTCAGGTCTGATGTACTAAAAAGTATTGCCAGGCTATTCGTCTTTAATGGCGAGATTGGTAACTACGGAGAAGAAAACGATTTAAGGAATGATCTTCAAAAGATATGTAGATACTTGACCGAGAAGATAATAAGTGTCCCTGCATTAGCATTATCAGAAATAAAGAGTATCGGCTTTAAGTACACCGAAAAAAACGATAAGCAACCAGCAAAGCTTACGCTTTTGATTAATGATAAAACTAGAGAATTTTCTCAAGGGACTGCTTCCCTATTGAAAAGGTTACTAGAAAACCCAAACAATGAATTTGATATTGACGATATTGATTCAAAAAAGACTACTAAACAAAAGCGAGATAAATATTACGCCGGCGACAAGAATGCTTATGACAGAGTTTTTAAAAAGGCTGAGGGGATTAATCAACAGATCTCTCTGGCCAAAGAATTTCTTGAATTTGATATAGCCCATTTTATTATAGTCGAAAATTATTGTGTTAAAATTAATCCTTTGTACGCAGGCCTGATCCAATAAGCTTATTGCTATTCTAGAGACATCCTCCTTACGGGCTGCGCGCAGCTAGAAAAAATATAACACAAAATCATTCATACCATTGACTCAATCAATACATTGCTAATCTTTCAACAAATTTACGAGCTCGTATACGAGCTCTCTATCACCCTTTCACTATATCTATAATTTCTCATATACCAAACAATCGTCTTAATAAAATGTAGTGAAAGGGTAATAATGAAAAGTAAAATCAGCGAAATTCAGATAGTACCTATCAAGCCACAAGATGGATTGGTTGGCTTTGCAAGCTTTGTCTTTGATGACAATTTCTATTTTAGCTCCATCGGCGTCTATACACGCCCCAATGGCGGCTATCGCTTGACCTGCCCAACACGCAAGACATCCTTTGCATCACTCCCCATATTCCATCCTATCAATAAAGAGATCACAGGCCTTATAGAGCAAGAAGTGTTTACCAAGCTTCAAGAGGTCTATGAGCGTCAGTAGACAGCCTGTTTTTGCCTGTGGGAACATAATGCGAAATACCGATATAAACAAAGACAAACTTCTGCAAGAAGAGGGGCTGTCACAAATGGACGCTAAGTTGCTTATTGATTTTTTTACGCTTTTGGCTGAATGGGATATGGCGGCAAAGCAAAAAAGAACTGTGCCCGTATCAAAAAATATAGATGGGTGTTTATCAACACAGCGAGGTGATAATGAGTAGTAATATAACTATGGAGCATAGGCCTATTGTTCAGAGCTTGAAAGAGTTGTGTAAACGACATATGGCAGATAATGGGCTAGCCTGTCCAGACCATATCATTGCCTCGCAAGGAAGACTTTATAGGTATTCGGCTGATAATAATAAGAACAAAGCTGACGAATGGTATGTCGCTTATGAAGGTGTTTCAAAAAGTGGTAAGCCATATTTAAGGTGCATATACGGTTCATGGAGCACTGGGGAAAAGCATGAATTTAAGTCCTGGGACGAAGATAATATATTTGACCCAGAAGAACATAAAGTAATTGCTGCATCACTGAAGGCATTCAATGCAGAAATTGAAAAAGAGCTGCATATACGTCATGAAAAGGCGTCACAGGAGGCTGCTCGTATATGGCAACTCGGTAATATTAAACCGCCATCTGAAGAGTATTTGCGTTATCTAGAGGCCAAAGGCATTAAGCCTATCGGCGTGAAATTTTGCTTTGATCCTAGTAATCATCCCTCACTAGTCATCCCTCTTTACGATGTGAACAGCAAAATCCATTCATTACAATTTATTGCGATGGATATTGAAGGCAAATCATATAAAAGATTTTTGTCTGGGGGTAAGAAGAAAGGGAACTTCTTTGCGCTACACAACATTGTCGATGGACAATCGATTACTGTTACGGAAGGGTATGCTACTGGAGTCAGTGTTTATATGGCGGCTCAGGCCGCTAATTTAGAAGGATCAGTAGTAATAGCATTTGACTCCGGCAATCTTTTTGATGTGATTGAAAATCTTAAAAGAAAATACCCTAATAGTAGTATTACCATCGCCGTTGACAATGACAAGACCGGTAAGACAAAGGCTTATAAGGCTGCTGAAGTATTTCATTGTAAAATTGTATTGCCAACTTTCCCGATTGAAAAGAGCTGCGATCCCAATGGAAAGGCGTATACAGATTTTAATGATATTCACCAGGTATTTGGCTTAGAAGAGGTAGCACGGCAGCTTATGATACCACATGCTTTGCCAGTGCCTGAAAAGCTCCCCGAAGCATTTATGGCAGACCTGTTAAAAAAGGAAGATCCATGTGCTGATTTTTCGTTAGCAAACCTTCCCGCACCCCTTGCTACCTACATATCATCACTATGTAACACAACCAATGCGCATCCCATAATGATAACAAGTTCGGTGTTAGCAACAATCTCTGCATTTTTGGGTACATGCATCTCCATCTCAGAAAAATATTATTTTCAAAAGCTTTACCCAAATCTTTGGATTCTCAATATCACAAAGAGTGGCCAGTTCAAAACAACCGCATTGAATAAGGGCGCTAGGTTAGCAAGAGAATATGCCAAATCTATTACCAGTCACATTAGAGAATTAAAAATAGAGCTGCGCACTGCTGATGAGAAACGCAAGAAGGTCTTAGAAGAAGAAATACAGCAAGTATCGCTTAAAAATATCGTTCTGCCGGATAAAATCACACCCGAAGCGTTTCTTGAGCATCTTGGCCAAGGGTATAGGGGCGTTATTTTAATCAGTGAGTTTGGGGCGTGGCTTCAAAATTTAAATAAAAATCATAATAGTGATCTCATGGGTATATTGACTGATCTTTATGATGTCCCTCAGAGCTATCGCTATAAAACAAGAACACAGGGAGACCATATTCTTAATGAACCGTGCTTCTCTATATGCGCTGTTTCAACATTAACATGGGTAAAAGCATATCTAAAACCAACAGACGTTCCTGGTGGTTTTTTTCCTAGGTTTCTGATTTTTGCACCTCCCCATCAAGATGAGGTTCCGCCGGCATTGCCAACACAAAAAATCATGGTTGACCAAGATGCAGAGCTGGTAGTGAAAAAGGTGTTAGAAGGTATGAGTGAGTCGCGTGAGTATACGCTTTCTGGTTCAGCAGAAGTTCTTTTTGCTGAACTGCACCTAGCTATCTATAGTATGACCAAGCTATACAACGAAGAACTATTGGATCCATACGTTAAGCGTTGGAGCCCTTATCTACTCAAGATTGCAATGATTATGCAACTTTTTATCGATACTAAGTCTAAAGAAATAAGCAATGCTGCACTTATAGCGGCTAAAGAGTTTCTTTTCCCCGCAATCAGGTCGACAGCTCAGTTGATTGGTGGAGAGCTTAGTGAATCAGAACAGCAATATAAATGTCGCATGCTGTTTGAATGGATATGTCAAAAGGTACAAGCAACCGGATTGCCCATAAAAAAGAAAACTTTTCTTCAGTCAAAGAAACTTAAAGGTGGTCACAAGGAATATGATCATATACTACAGTCGCTTATTGAAAGTGGAAGGATTGAATGTACAGAAGCACCAAAAAAGATGGATTATGAATATATACCCGTAGTTGATAGGTTGAAAGAGGGTTGAGCATTGTTGTTCAACCCTCAGAATGCCGATCTATTCGCATTGGCTAATATATTGTTATACCAGGTTGGAAAGTTGAAAGGTAAGGTATGCATTTATGATGTTACTACAATGATTGCGAGCCATGCAGATTTTTATCAACTTTTCAACCTCGCAGTACTGTTACTTATAAAGCATGATTCAAGCGTATGTTTGGCGGGTTGACGCCAATTTCAACCAGGAATCAACCATTCAACTTTTGAGGGATCAAGATGATGAACAAAAGTGGCTATCCAACACAAACAGGAAAAGATATAGGTGAGTATGCGAAAGGCGGTGGTGACATAAGATCATTTATTTGTAGCGTCAGTTAAATAATTTTTTTTAAAGGAGTCATTAATGACTAAGACGAACTTGATTCAATTAGAATGGTTGCCAAAGGGCATTGATGCAGAGAACATGTTTATTAATGAAAGATTAGGAGACGGCTTTAACGACACCACTTATTTATTGGATGGCTTTGAAAATATTAAGGATATGAAAATTGACAAGGCGATGCGTCGTACTGGGCATTTGGCTAACGTTCTTTTCATAGACACCGAAGCGGCCAATATGCGCCAACAAAGGGTAGATGCCTTGGTCGTTGCGTACTGGCATGATAACGATGGTGTTTATTGGAAAGATACATATTTAGAGGATACCAAAACTGGTGAATGCGTTGCGTATAGAAAGAGACTTTCTTAGCGGTTAACTGGAGCATAAGTGGCGCCTTCGGGGTACTCGAAGGCGCCCCGTGACAATTGCTATAATTACAGGGGGGACCGAAGAAATGTAGGCAAGAACAAGAGTCTTACAGGATAGGGTTTTAAACAGACTAAAGAGTCTTACTGAACACAATATTACAATGAGGAGCCAGGATGTCCAAGAAAGCTAAAGAAGTAATACAGGCCGATCAGCTTGCTCTGCTAATCAAGACGATAAATTGCGATAACGACGATACAGCCAGGATGCTTATTTCACAGGCCGTGAAGGCTGCCTATGCTGGTGATAGTGACATTGATGATAATGGTCTTAATGGTGTGATTGCACTTATCCGTGGAATTGGTCCGGAAGATGCAACAGAGGTCATCCTGGTGGTTCAATTTATTGTTCTACACCTGCAAGGAATGAGTACGATGACAAAAACTTATACCAATGCCAAAGGTCAGGGCATGATGCTGCTGCGATTGTCTCATCACGCCTTAGATATGTTACAGCGGTATCGAAGCAGGAACCAGGCGTACAATGCCTTGCATCACGATGGCGCTGTGTTGGTCGCTAATGGTCAGTAACAAGACGAGTAAAATACGGGGCAAATCTCATGAGATTCAAAATGGACTTTAAAAAGCTGCCGCGTTGCGGTGCACGAGCAAAAAGTAATTTTGGCCTACCATGTCGTCACGTAGCCCTAAAAAATGGCCGATGCCACTACCATGGGGGCAAGGTGCCCGTCAAAAATGGGCGATATACTAAGCTTGCCCGGATGGAACGCACCGAGCAACGACGCCTCATTACTACTATGCGGAATACATCATTATCTTTGGAGGAATTAGTCAAATGAACAGGCCTAAAAGCTTAATACCAAAAAAATCAAAAAGTATGTACGATGTATCTAATCGGCTTGCAAAGACGCTTGGCAGTGAAGAGGATTATCGCCATCTGGCCGATGACCTGCTTGTGTTCGCACAACAAGAAAATTCCCTAGATATAAACTCGTTCCCCCTTGGCCTACTGATAAATCCGGCAACCTTTGCCGAATTTTCACAGCACTCAGAGTATTTTTCCAGCGCCTATGATACAGCCTTACGCCTAATAGGCGCCCGATTAAAACGGTTGGTGTATGAAGGGGCAATCGATAGGCACCTTGCTCTTGAGATGCTTCCCTTATACGATCCTGAGTACCGGAAATGGCTGATCAGTCTGAAGCAAAAGGATGAAACTGCCGGTCAAACCAAGATTATAACGGTGATGATTCCCGAGTATCCCGATTCTGGCCGAGTCCCGTCTAGGGAGCAAAAGGCTAAAGATCTTGTCGCTGACAGAGGGTAGCGTATGCGATACAAAAAATCTGCGACTGCATGATTTATGGTCTGCGCCACTTTTGATCGCTATACATACAGCTATTGATCTGGTAATGTATGGGGGAATCAATAATTGTTTTTCATTTGCACGTAAAAGGAGCAGCCATGATTTTGCTAGGATTAACACTTCCATGTCTATTATTTGCCATGACAACGATGCTTTCAGCCTGCGGGGATAATAGAAATAATCAGGACCATACAATACTTTTTCAACAAACGGAACAAAAGGCCTTACAAGGGGACGCTAATGCTCAGTGTGATTTAGGAGTTTGCTACTATAGAGGTCAAGATGTCACACAAGATTATAACAAAGCTTTTGAGTGGTTTGAAAAATCTGCAAAGCAAGGACTTGCTAGGGCTCAAGCTCTAATAGGTGGATGGTATTTTTTGGGAGGTCAAAGTATTGAGCAAGATTACAATAAAGCTTTTGAGTGGATCGAAAAGGCTGCACAACAAGATTATGTGGAGGCTCAGCTTGCGTTAGGCACATGCTACTATGAAGGGCAAGGTGTTAAGCAAGATTATAAGAAGGCCTTAGAGTGGTTTGAGAAGGCTGCAAATCAAGGTTATTCGAAAGCTCAATATAATTTGGGCCATTGCTATGAGGAAGGCACTGGCATTACACAAGACTATAAAAAGGCTTTTGGGTGTTACCAAAAGGCCGCGCAACAAGGTTATGCTAGGGCTCAACGTAATGTAGGCTGTTGTTACTATAAGGGTAATGGTACCGCACAGGATTATAAGGTAGCTTTTGAGTGGTTTGAAAAGGCTGCTCTGCAAGATGACGCTTCTGCCCAATATAATTTGGGTATTTGTTACCATAGTGGCAATGGCATCACACAAGATCAAAAAAAAGCTTTTGAGTGGTTTGAAAAAGCTGCACAGCAAGGCTATGTGGAGGCTCAGTATAATCTGGGTGTTTGTTACCATAGTGGTAATGGCATTACGCGGGATTATAAAAAAGCTTTTGAATGGTACGAAAAAGCAGCTCTTCAAGATTATGGGGATGCTCAGTTTAACTTAGGGGCTTTCTACAGTAACGGACAAGGAGCGGCTCAAGATTATAAAAAAGCTTTTGAGTGGTTCCAAAAAGCTGCAGAGCAAGGTAATTCTAAAGCTCAAGGTGCTTTGGGATTTTGTTATTATGACGGTGACAAAGGAGTTGCGCAGGACTATAAAAAGGCCTTCGAATGGCTTGAGAAGGCAGTACAGCAGGGTCATATTGAAGCTCAGTATAATTTGGGAAATTGCTACTTTAACGGGCGCGGCGTTACGCAAGATCAAAATAAGGCTTTTAAGTTATATAAAAAGGCCGCCTTAGAAGGCAACCTTAAAGCTCAATATAATTTGGGCTTTTGCTATTATGAAGGACATGGTACTGCTCAAGATTATCATGAGGCCCTTAAGTGGTTCAAAAAGGCCGCTGAACAAGGTTTTGCTAGAGCTCAATATAGCTTTGGGCTTTTCTATTATAATGGCTACGAGGTTGACCAAGATTATAAAAAGGCCTTTGAATGGTTTGAAAAAGCAGCGGAGCAAGGTGATACTCAAGCTCAACACAATGTTGGTGTGTGCTATGATAAGGGCGAGGGTGTTGCACAAGATTATAAAAAAGCTTTTGAATGGTTTGAAAAGGCGGCACAAAAAGCTGATCCTGATGCTGAACATAACTTAGGAGCCTATTACTACGAAGGCAAAGGTGTTAGTCAAGATTATAAGAAGGCTTTCAAGTGGTTTGAAAAGGCGGCGAATAAAGGTTTTGTTAAGGCCCAAACAACCTTAGGAGGCCTTTACTATTTAGGCCAAGGCGTTACGCGAGATCATGCAAAGGCATTAGAGTGGAGTGAAAGGGCCGCGAAGCAGGGCGACGATGGTGCAAAAAAGGTTTTAAGGCTACTGAAAAAATCTTAATTCTTTTACAGGGCTAAAGGTTGCAATTGCTGGTGAGCTGGATATTGACTTGAGTGAGGCATGGAAGGGTATGTTTGTGTCTGATGCGCATAAGATTGAGAAACGTTGACCTTCTGTTGCAACGTTTGCTACTTTACCAAAAGTTAGTGGTATCAAAGGATCAGAGTATGGGGATTAGGAGAACAATGAATCGAAGATTTAGTGTCTTAATACTAATCAGTTGCATAATGCACACCTGCGTTGGGGGTATAGTACTCAGGTTGGCCCAGCAAGCCGATCTGACCGCGCTTTTAGAACTTGATCGTCAATGCTCATTTGAGTACTGGAAGCCACTTTTTCTTGCTGGTTACACTCATGTGCCGGTGGGCAACCAGGTTGATCAAATGCTTGAAGAAGAGTTAATTGCAGATCAAAAGCTTTTTGCTAATGCAGTTAGCCTATCCAACAATATGCGCCTATTGGCTGCTTATAATGTCGAAGAGAATAAGCCGGTTGGCCTACTCCTTTTTGATAAAGCAGATGAAAGAAGTATCCAGCTTGATTTGTTGATGGTAGACAAAGCATATCGAAGAAAGGGGATTGGTAAACAGTTAATTGATAGGGCGCTTGCCGAGTTTCCTGCCATTACCATATGCGATGTTACACCACTTCGTTTTGCAAACGATCAAACCATTAAATTTTATGAGGCCTATGGATTTGAACGTATTGGGTTTAGACCGATTGATAATGATAATGCTAGCGAATTATCATTAATTAAGTGGTTTGGTCCATCGTATACAGAAATGTTTTATCATTACAGGTGGCGCAAATCAGACCTTAGCACACCAACAATGATAGTGACAAAGGGCTATAAAAAACATGCGGGGATCATGAAATATCGCTGCATTAAGTAATAGATTGATCAAGCTTCGTGCTTATTGATTAAAATCCGTTGACACTCTTTTAAATATTCCGCTAAAGGCTGCAACCCTAATGCCTTTCGTCGTGCATCAACATGTTCCGCATCTTCGATAGGGCATACAGTAATACATCCTTGCAGTATATCAACTTGAGTACCGTAACATTGCTTCTTTCCCTCCGCAATAAGCATTCGATCGGCAAGATAGGCAACATCAATAGATGATACATCATTACAAGCAGCTGCTTGTTGTAAAAGTACAAGGCATTGTTTTTGAAATGCATGATCGTCGCTAGCATGTTGCACTAATAACCACGCTGCTTGTGCCCCATCAGTACCAACACGAGATACCCCTGGCCATCCGTACGTGGCAATGATTTCCTTCATTGCTTTAAGGTTCTTCTCATCAACGCGCTGTACTGCTATTTCTGTAGTTGTTGTAGCGTTTTTAATAAGCGCTTGCCGTACCTGTTGGTCTTCAGCACACATGTCCAATAATTGTTGACGCAGCGCTTCATTGATCATGCCATTGAGATGGCTTCCCAAAAGTACCAGCCAGCACACTACGATTATTCTTTTTATGGGGCATTCCATTTAGCTCTCTTTATAAACGTTATCAGGAGCATTAACCATAATGGCGTCTACGCCCAACGACTTAAACTTCTTAATGTTATCAGCGTGCTCATTGGAAACCCAGACCCATACATTCAGCCCACGCTTACGCGCATCATCAAATAAAGGTTTTGAGAAAACAAAATCAATTAAACATATGGCGTAAGCATTTAGTTCTAGCCCAAACTGTGCAAGGGTATAGGGGGTACCGGCAGTTGCAGGAATCAATCGAATTGCAGGAATCAGGTCATGTATCTTTTTTAGTTCGCGGTGTTCAAAGCCAGTCGCGAAGAATTGATCATACTTCCAACCTTTTGTTTTAACGTAGGTATGCACTAATGTGGCAATGTCGGCTGCAAGCCCCTCTTCTTTGATATCAAGAATAACATTAACACGTGCTCCAATACTATCCAGAGCCTCTGCAAGTGTTGGAATCGTCCCACCCGTTTTAAGCGTGATTGCTTGTAGTTCATTAAGTTCCATATCGTTCACAAGCCCATGTACACCGGATACACGATCAATATCCGCATCATGCATTAAAATAAGCTGACCGCTTTTGCATCTGCGCACATCAAGCTCAATAGCCCAAACACCAAGATCTATAGCTTTTTGGAATGAGGCTATGGTGTTCTCGGTTGCGTAGGTAGGGGCCCCTCGATGACCAATAATTTTCATAAGATTGCCAGCCTTTGGTTTTTCTTGATTGGCACGTGCGACATAACCAAAGGTACCGGCTAGTGCTACACAAAGTAATGCTGTTGTTGTTATGTTCATAGATACCCCGTTTGTATAAAATTAATTATGCTGACGATTACCATACCAGCCCTAAGATGGATTTCTTTGCTATCGGTCCAAAAACACGGCTGTCATCGTGCTGTGCGGAGAGATTGTCTGATAGTACGAAAACATGGGCTAGCGGTACTTGAAGAGGCTTATTGATGGCATAGACACCATGCTTCCAGTTGGGCCAACTTCTACAAATCCCGGCATCATTAAGGGCTTCACCATTCACGATTATGCTGCCCTCAATAATCTGTATCGTATTAGTCTCTAATGCTACAATGCGGGATATCCAGGCTTTCCCTTCATGCTTGAATCCGATAATGTCGCCTATCTGGTATTGTCGTAGATATGGCAAGGTTCGATTTAAGAAGACAGAACTGCCATCTTTAACCGCAGGTTCCATACAATCACCTGGAACGCGGTATGGCCGGGCAAATGCGAAGACCGCAATTATTAATGTGATGACAATTAGAACGATAATTTTGTACGTATTCGTTTTCATAGCACACCCAATTTTGTTAACAAGGCCCAAGCCATTTTTTTTACCCCCAGCGCTGCATTTCAACTTCTGGGTACCGTGCCTGTTGTTCATCCAGCAATGTTGGTTGTTCATTTTTCAAATATTTATCAAAAAAGGCACAGACATACGCTTTCATAATCTCATGCGTACGCTGCGCATCAAGCGAGCCACTGCGCATATCTATGGGCGAATGCTGTGCTATAAGCGCGAGATCAACAAATGCATTATGATCAGCACCCTTGATAACGACAGTATGTGCATCATCACATGCTGCACTTGCCAGGACATCAATAGCAGTCCTGTATGACTGCTGGGCATCGAGGTAGTTTTCTTTTGTTTGAAAGCATTGAATAATCTGTTCTTCGGTCATTGGGTTGGATAGCCAACTTTCACTGCCAAGCAGAAACAGCAATGGCTTGTGAAATGGCGTGGTGGCATCCTTGCCAATCAGCGGCCCTTCCATATTGATGGCTGTCTTACAACGATTATCACGACGGCACAGTTGCACTGCTACGGTACCACCAAATGAGTGACCCGCCATACCAATGTTTTGCAGGTCAAGTTTGCCAACAAGTATGTTATCAGCTGGCAAATGTTCAAGATACTCAAGGACACACTCTGCATCAATAATCTCCTGCTCCATATCATTCTCCATGCGAATTTTAACCTCGTTGTAAAGAGGAAATCCCTTGCTAAAGAACTCTCGTATGGCTTCTTGCGGGTGATCTATGCCAATAACAACATAGCCATGGCTTGCAAGTTCCTCACACAGTGATGAGTTATCACCAACCATCTGGCTGGAGCCATGCGAATATAGAATGACTGGGTAACTGGTTTGATCTGTTGCGATCGGAGCATTGGATTGCGCATAGGTGCGAAGCTTGCCAAGTTCCAGCTGTTTAAAAACCTCAGCATGCTGCTCGAGAAATGCCGCAAATCTTGGGGCCCAGGGATTTATTGGCCGTGATACTTTCTGCTCTGTTGGATACCAACATTGTATCGTCAGGTCTCGTGGCTGCAGAGCATCTTTGTTCTTGTCCTGCTGTTGTGACGCCTTGATGCCATATGTTTCCGTACCAACGCCGTATGGCCCACTCGGTCGTTGGAACGGTGAAGCAACATGCTTGAGAATCCATTCGGATATAGTTTGTAAGGCTATTGGCGCAATCGTCTCTTCAATCTTTGCGTACTCACTAATTGCGCCCGTTGCGCATGTCTGAAGTGCATGATTAAGATTAGGCATTGCAATTGTTGTATAATCCTTATTGCTTGCTATGGCCATAGCTTTATGAATTACTTTAAAAACGATCTGAGGAACCATAAAATCAAGCGTACCATTAAGCGCAAGCAGTGGTACATGCATTTTAGATAATGCAGCAGACGTATTATATGTTACATAAAACCGGTACCATGGAGAATTATACATACCTATAAATGCATCAAACTTTGGCTGTGCAAAGGCAAAAGGCAACCTGATAGCCTCACTTTTTTGCTCATCCGATAACTCATTCCAATAATCAGTTAATAGATGACGCAGCTGCACCTCTGTCTGGGTGGTATCACCATTTTGATGTATTAGTTCCAAAATGTGTCTGCGTACTGTGTTATCTTTTTCTATCATTGCTGCCGACGCACCATCAAAACGCAATTGTGTTGCGCTTTGCTCTACTAGACTATCAATACTATTAGCAACAGCACTAGATAGTAATACTGCAAATGCTACATCTTTTGACTGTGCTGTGACCATTGAAGCGATAAGTCCGCCTTCGCTTATGCCAAGTAACCCGATTTTATAAGGATTAATATCTGGACATGTTTTAAGATATGCAATCCCTGCAAGGACATCAGCGGCAAGATCGCCGCTCGTGATGGTAAAATTAAATGTGCCAGTTGATTTACCCACACCTCGTTTATCAACGCGCAGAACCGCAATTCCTTGCCTGGATAAATGATCGGCCAATACTAGCAATGGCTTATGATCATTAAATGTTCCATCGCGATCAATTGCTCCCATACCGGAAATAAGCAAAACAACCGGAAATGGTCCATTACCTTGAGGTATTGTTAACGTCCCAGCAAGTACGACGCTTGCTTCTTTATTTTCATAGCTTACCTCACGTTCATTATATGGAAACGGTGATTGTGGTTCCTGATGCCGTAATGGCTTTGCAGGCGTTGGATTTACAGTTTTGTTATTCACATAATCTCCTTTTACTTGTACGTGATATGATATTCCTATGAGTAGTGTGCAAGCAACCACTATGTTTTTATGTATGTTAATCATGATGTTCCTTCAGTAGTTATAAAATGTGCACTATTTTTGTTTTTACCCCCAGCGCTGCATTTCAACTTCTGGGTACCGTGCCTGTTGTTCATCCAGCAATGCCGGTTGTTCATTCTTCAAATATTTATCAAAAAAGGCACACACGTAAGCGTTCATAATCTCATGCGCACGATAGCTATTCAAAGGTCCTGTATTCAAATCAAAAAATCTTGTGAATATAGAACAGTCCCGCAGTAGCGCAGTATCAACAAATGCGTTGTGCTGAGTATCCTTAATGACAATTTTGTATACGTCCTTACCAATTGCATCTGCTATAGCAGCAAAGTCACCTCGGTCACTATTACATGCCTTTTCATAGTTTTCTTGTGTTTGAAAGGCTTGTATTATCCTTTCTTTGGGCAATGATCTTAGTCCTGCAAGCTCACTACTCAGTAAAAACATAATGGGCTTCTTGAACGGTGCTGTTGGTTGTGCGCCATACAGAAACCCATCCATATTGACGCCTGCCTTGCATCGCTTATCACGTCGGCACAATTGTATTGCGGTAGATCCACCAAAGGAATGCCCGGCCATGCCAACATTGTGTAGATCAAGCTTGTCATAAAATCTGTTATCCACTGGCTGTACATTAATCTGTTCAAGGTAATCAAGTACACGCTGTGCATCAACAATCCAACGTTCTGCTTCTTGATTTGACAGGACCTGGTTCTCATCAAAAGAGAGAGGCCCGCGAGCCTTTTTACGATATTCTTCGCATGGGTGGCCAATTCCAGCAACGATATAGCCATGGCTTGCAAGGCCCTCGCATAACGACAAGTTTTCACCCGGGTATCCAGGTAAACCGTGTGAATAAATAATCACAGGATAAGAATCTTGGGACTGAGTAATGGGTGCACATGGCTCGGCATGAGTAAGTATTCTATTGCATCCAATGAGTAGCCTAGCCGATGGATATGCTTTTTTTATAGCCGTAACAAAATCGGAGCTCCACGGCACGCTTGCCTTTTGTAGCTTGTTGTCCGTTGGATACCAAAATTGTACGGTAAGGTCGGGTGAATCTGCGTGCCTGAGGAAATGCTTTACTGTCCCTACACCAAAAGATCCGGTAGGGGTTGGAAAGCGTGTTGGGTAGAGATAGTACGACGCTATCCCGCCGATACCGGCAGCAACCGCTGTACCAAGGACTACTTTTGTTCCAAGGTTCATGGCATTGCCATTATGCTGCATGCAACCAAGCATAGCTGCGCACACAAGTGCTTTTTTTAATAAATTCATAGCCGCGGCCTTTCTTAAACCTATGGTTTCTAATCTTACACTCTTATGATAGTATATTTTGAGATTTTTTAAAAACGCCAAATATCATCTATTATACGCACTCCTTGGCTTAACTTGTTGCAGATATAACTTCCGGATTTCTGTGTTTCTGGTATACTGGCAAGGCATTGATTAAAGACGAGTACGACATGAACCAGAAAGAACGCTATGAGCACAAAAAATGAACTGTCACGTATCACTATAGACCTGCCAAAAGAGGATCATAAAAAGCTTAAGGCCCTGGCAGCTATTACTGATAAAAGCATGCGAGACGTTGTTGTTGAGCTTATTAACGACTATATCAACAACGTAAGCGCTGCTGACAAGCGGGTATTAAAGGCTATGCAAAACATAGGGCATGATAAAGAGGATTAACTACAATGAACAACGTCATCATCTATGCTCGGGTATCATCAAAAGAACAAGAGGCCGAGGGATACTCAATTCCCGCTCAGTTAAAGCTGCTACAAGAATATGCGCATAAGAACAACTATACGGTAATGCAGGAGTTCACCGATATTGAGACAGCGAAACGGGCTGGACGTACACAGTTTAATAAGATGTTAATCTACCTGGCAGAAAACAGTCACATCAAGCATGTTTTGGTGGAGAAGACTGATCGGCTATTAAGAAACATTGCTGACTATGCATCAATCGATCGACTGATTGAAATCTCAGATATTTGCATCCACCTTGTTAAAGAAAACGTGCTCCTAACCAAGGACTCACGTTCAAATGAAAAATTCATTTTTGGTATTAAGGCTCTCATGGCAAAAAACTTCGTCGATAACCTGTCAGAGGAAACTAAAAAGGGCATGGCAGAGAAGGCAGCGCAAGGTACTTGGCCGTCAGTTGCTCCTTATGGGTATGTAAATATTGAAGGGCACGATGGCAGAAAGGTCATAGCGCTTGACCAAGAGGTGGCGCCGTTTATTAAGAAAATGTTTGGGCTATACGCCACCGGCAGCTATTCCTTGTCAACGCTACGTACGCATATGATTGCCGAAGGCATGGTGTATAGGAGTGGGAAGACTTTCTATAAAAGTGTTGTAGAGCTGATTTTGAAGAATGAGTTTTACACCGGGGTCTTTTACTGGAAGGGTAAGAAGTATGAGAATGCGTCCCATCCTGCCATCATTGATAAGGCGCTTTTTGCTCAGGTGCAATCGGTACTCATCAATCCACACAAGAGCAAGTCGCGTAAAGGACTGTTTCCCTACACAAACCTTATTCGTTGCGTCTCATGTAAGTGCATGTTGACCGCTGAGATCAAAAAAGAAAAATATGTTTACTATCGCTGTACTGGCAGTAAGGGTAAGTGCGGACAGCCATACATCAGAGAAGAGGCGATAGAGGAAGCAATTGAGAAGCTTTTGAAGAGTATCCATGTGTCTGAGAGCCTTAAAGATTTGATCCTGACGGGCATGAGAGAAAGCTTTAAGGACAAAGTAGAATTCCATAACCACAGCGTGGAGCAAATCGAGAAGCAGATCAAGACACTTCAGAACCGTACCGACCAGGCATATGAAGATATGTTAGACCGCAAGATTAGCGAAGAGTTTTGGCGGGAGAAAAATGCTAAGTGGCTGTCAGAAAAAGAAAATTTGGCGATTAAGCTGCTTGCTTCCCAGAAGGCTGACACTCACTACTTGGAGAGTGCACAATTTGTCCTCGAACTCGCGAATAAGGCGTCTGGATTATTCAAAGCGCAAAATGCTGAACAAAAACGTAGGTTGATTAATTTGGTGACATCGAACTGCTCTTTTGATAACGGGAACATCGATCTAGAGCTTAAACCGATATTCAAAGAGATGGTAAAAATGGGTGAAACTGGAAAATGGCTCCCCGAGCAGGACTCGAACCTGCGACCCAACGATTAACAGTCGTTTGCTCTACCAACTGAGCTATCGAGGAACATATTTCATAGAGGATGCGCTCATATCCTTCGAGACGCCCTTACGGGCTCCTCAGGATGAGCGCCTTTTTGTTCATTAAATGTGGCCCTACTACGCCATCCTACTTCGCTAAAGCTACGTAGGACAAGGCTTCGAAGGGCATACTTCGCTTTGTGCTAAGCTAGCCAACTTCGTATACAGTTATATTCCTTTGATAAACTGGCCTGCCATACGAAGCTTTAGTAAAGCCCGTCTACGCCTATCGGCTTCGACGCGGCATTCGTCTTCTAAATGTCGGATACATTGCGTCGTAGCTCGCGAGAGCGAAGACGAATGGTGGGCGAGACAGGACTCGAACCTGTGACCCCCTGCTTGTAAGGCAGGTGCTCTAACCAACTGAGCTATTCGCCCCCTAATTATGCGCTATCTAAGATGTGCTCTTGCAAGGGCCTATGTAGCTGTACTTGGCAAGAATTAACAGAAGAATAAATGAAAAAGAT